>NZ_RZRO01000024.1:0-68908 GCF_003997975.1 Mesorhizobium sp. M7A.F.Ca.US.005.03.1.1 | reverse complement strand
GTCGGCAGCTACGCGCTGATGAGCTTCGTCATGACGGGCGCACCGCTGGCCATGGTCGGCTGCGGACTGTCGGAGACCGACGCGACGCTCGGCATCTCCTGGCACGTCATGGCGATGTTTGCGCCAAGCTTCTTCACCGGCTCGCTGATCCATCGCTTCGGCGCCGAACGCATTGTGACCACCGGCCTGATCCTGCTCATCGGCTGCGCCATTGTCGCTCTGTCGGGCCTGGCGCTGTGGCAGTTCTGGACGTCGCTGATCCTGCTAGGCCTTGGTTGGAACTTCGGCTTCATTGGCGCGACCGCAATGGTGGCCTCCACCTACCGGCCGTCGGAAAAGGGCAAGGTGCAAGGCTTCCACGACTTCGTCCTGTTCGGCTCCGTCGCCTGCGCCTCACTGATGTCGGGCATGGTCTACAACGCCTGGGGCTGGGAGATGCTGAACTGGATAGTCTTTCCGGTCACCGTCCTGTGCTTCGTGGCGCTGGGCGCGCTGAAGCTGACGAGCGCGCGCCCGGCTTGACGCCAAACCTATGCGTCCGGCGGCAACACCTGAAGCACCCTCGCTATGAACATATGGAACTCAGCCATGTAGTTGCGCAGGAAGTCCTCGGTGGATTCGACCGTCACTTCGCCGTCGTCCGTTATCAGTCCCGGCGTGAACTGGATATAGGCTTCCGGCGCATTCATCTGGGGTGAGTTGCAGAAGCTCAGAACGCTGCGCAGGCTTTGTTGGGCGACAGCGGTTGCGATGGCGCCCGGCGATGTTCCGATGACGGCGGACGGTTTGCGCGCGAATGAATTCTTTCCATAGGGGCGGCTCGCCCAGTCGATCGCGTTCTTTAATCCGCCAGGGATCGAGCGGTTGTACTCCGGGGTAACGAACAGGACGGCCTGAACGGACGCGATCGCCTTTTTGAAATCCCGGGCGACCGGCGGGAAATCCGCATCATAGTCGTAGCTGTAAAGAGGCAGATCCCTGAAGGCGATTTCCGTCATTTCAAGTTCCGGAGGAGCCAGTTGAACGAGCGCCTTCGCGAGCTTGCGGTTGATGGATTCCCGGGCAAGACTTCCGATGAGGTAGCCGACTTTGTGTATGGCCATGACACGCTCTCCGTGTTTGCCACCCGCACTCTATGGCATTATCCGCCAGATGGCAGCAGATCGCCAGCGTCGCCTCAAAATCGGCCTTCCGAACAAAAATATTGCGCCGATCCCCCTTGTTATGAAACCGTGTGCCCCGACTGGCCGTTGAAGCCATGCTCATATGCGGTCATCGCGTTTCGGTTCATAGCTAGGGGTTCCACAATGTTTTCAGTCAAGTTTCTGGCCGGCGCGGCATTGGCGCTCGGCATCACGGTGGCTTCCGCCAATGCCCAGGTGGTTGTCTCTTCGAAGATCGACACCGAGGGCGGCGTGCTCGGCAACATCATCCAGCTCGTCCTCAACGCCAACAACATCAAGACATCAGACCGTATCCAGCTCGGCGGCACGCCGGTGGTGCGCAAGGCGATCACCGCCGGCGAGATCGACATCTATCCCGAATACACCGGCAACGCCGCCTTCTTCTTCGAGAAGGCCGACGACCCGGTCTGGAAGGATGCCGCCAAGGCCTATGAAACGGCCAAGAAGCTCGACTACGACGCCAACAAGATCGTCTGGCTGTCGCCGTCGCCCGCAAACAACACCTGGGCGATCGCGCTGCGCAAGGAAGTCGCCGAGACCAACAAGCTCGCCACGCTCACCGACTTCGGCAAATATGTCGCGGGCGGCGGTCAGGTGGTGCTGGCGGCTTCCGCCGAGTTCGTCAATTCGGCGGCTGCACTGCCGGCCTTCCAGACCACCTATGGCTTCACGCTGAAGCCGGACCAACTGATCACTCTCTCGGGCGGCGACACCGCGGCAACCATCGCCGCGGCCGCCAACCAGACCAACGGCGCCAATGCGGCCATGGTCTACGGCACCGATGGCGGCATCGCACCGTCCGGGCTCGTCGTGCTCGACGACGACAAGGGCGTGCAGCCGGTCTACCAGCCGGCGCCGATCATCCGCGAAGCGGTGCTGAAGCAACATCCCGAGATCGAGACGCTGCTGAAGCCGGTCTTCGCCAAGCTCGACCTCGTCACGCTGCAGGAGCTGAATGGTCGCGTGCAGGTCGGCGGCGAGCCGGTCAAGGGCGTCGCCGAGGACTTTTTGAAGAAGAACGGCTTCCTGAAGTAGGACGATTCCGGCGCGCCGCTTTCGTGGCGCGCCGGATCGACTGACGGGGGAGGGCGTGAACATCCGCTTCGACAAGCTCGGCGTGGTCATCGCCGCTATATCAGCCTACGCGGCTTTTGCCGCGCCCTTTGCCACGTTCCGTGCCAACCGCATCGTCCCCGGCCAGGCGCGCTCAATTCTCGAGGCGCTGCCGGCAACCACCGGGACGCTGCTGCTCGTCATGATCGTCGCCGCAGCACTCATCGCGCTGTTCAAGACACCGCTTTCGCTGCGCCTTGCCGCCGGCGTGGTGGCGCTTGCCGCGCTCGCGCTGCTGATCGGCGTCGCCGGAACATTCCTCACGCCGGAGGGCAACACCTTTGCGAGAGTTTCGCCGGCTTCCGGTTTCTGGATTCTGATCTTTGCCTTCACGCTTTTGCTCGCCGATGTGCTGACACGGCTGGACCTGTCGCCATTGGCACGAGTTGGCGTGCTTGCGGTCTCGGCTTTGGCGATCGGGCTGCTGTTGATTTCGGGAAGCTGGGACAATCTGTCGATCCTGAAGGAATATTTCAACCGCGCCGACAGTTTCTGGGCGGAGGGCTCCAAGCATGTAACGCTGGCGCTAGGGTCGCTGCTTGCGGCAGTGGTCGTCGGCCTGCCGGTCGGTATTCTCTGCCATCGCGTCGAGAATCTGCGCGCCGGCGTTCTCAACGTGCTCAACATCATCCAGACCATTCCCTCGATCGCGCTGTTCGGCCTGCTGATCGCGCCGCTCGGCTGGGTGGCCACGCATGTGCCGGGGGCTGCCGCGCTCGGCATTCGCGGCATCGGCACAGCCCCCGCCTTCGTCGCGCTGTTCCTTTATTCGCTGCTGCCGGTGGTGGCCAACACCGTGGTCGGTCTCGCTGGCGTGCCGCGCGCCGCCAACGACGCGGCACGCGGCATGGGCATGACCGACAGGCAGCGCCTGTTCGGCGTCGAGTTTCCGCTGGCTTTTCCCGTCATCCTCACCGGCATCCGCATCGTCTTGGTGCAGAACATCGGCCTCGCCACCATTGCCGCGCTGATCGGCGGCGGCGGTTTCGGCGTATTCGTCTTCCAGGGTGTGGGCCAGACGGCGATGGACCTTGTGCTGCTCGGCGCGGTGCCAACGGTCGCGCTCGCCTTTGCCGCCGCCATCATCCTCGATGCGGTGATCGAAATGACCGCCACCAGGCGCAGGGTTGAAACGGCATGATCGAGATCGAAGGCATTACCAAGCGCTATGACGCGACGACCGTGGTCGATGACGTGTCGATGGTCATCGAGCCGCGCACCATCGCCGTCATTGTCGGCACGTCCGGGTCCGGCAAGACGACGCTGCTGCGCATGATCAACCGGCTGGTCGAGCCGACCTCGGGCATCATCAAGCTCGACGGCGCCGACAATCGTTCGCTGCCCGGCTATGAGCTGCGCCGCAGCATCGGCTACGCCATCCAGGGCCACGGCCTGTTCCCGCATCGCACGGTGGCGCAGAACATTGCCACCGTGCCGGTGCTGCGCGGTTGGGACAAGGACCGCATCAAGGCCCGGGTCGACGAACTGATGACGCTCTATCAGCTTGACCCCGAAGCCTTCGGGCCGCGCTATCCGCACGAACTGTCCGGCGGCCAGCAACAGCGCGTCGGCGTTGCCCGCGCGCTCGCCGCCGAGCCCAACGTGCTGTTGATGGACGAACCGTTCGGCGCCCTCGACCCGATCATCCGCAACAAGGCGCAGGAAGATCTGCTGGCGATCCAGAAGCGCTTCGGCACCACCATCATCCTGGTCACCCACGACATGGAAGAGGCCGTGCATATGGGCGACAAGATCGCGGTCATGGATGCCGGCAAGCTGGTGCAATACGCCAAGCCCGCCGAGATCCTGGCAAAGCCGGCAAGCGCCTTCGTCGAGACCCTGGTCGGCGCCAGCGAAAGGCCGTTCCGGCTGCTGTCGCTCGGTCGGGTCCGCGATGCCGTGGAGAAGGGCTCCGCCGAAGGCGAGGCGATCCCCGGCGACGCCAGCCAGCGTGACGCGCTGGCCGAATTGTTGTGGACGGGCCGGCCGGCGCTGCCGGTCAAAGGCGCCGATGGCAAGCCGCTTGGCCGCGTCACCGTCGACGGGCTGGTGAAGCGCGCGGCGAGGCCCGCATGAAGGCCTGGCTTCCATCGCTGCTCAGACTTGCCCTGGTGATGCTGCTCGTTGCCTTCGTCACCAATCCCGGCTGGTTCGTGCCGCTGCTGAAGCCGCTGACCGAAAACAATGCGCCGGTGATCTACAACCAGGGCAGCCTGCTGACGCTGACATTGCTGCATTTGCGCACGGTTCTGATCGCCACCGTGGCAGCAACCATCGTTGCGGTGGCGCTTGCCATCCTGGTCACCAGGCCCGCCGGCGCCGAATTCCTGCCGCTGTCGCGCAGCCTGGTCAACATCGGCCAGACCTTTCCGCCCGTGGCGGTGCTGGCACTCGCCGTGCCGGCCGTCGGCTTCGGCGAGAAGCCGACACTGATCGCGCTGTTTCTCTATGGCCTGCTGCCGATCTTCGAGAACGCGCTGACCGGCCTGACGACGCTACCTGCCAACGTCGTCGAGGCGGCGCGCGGCGCCGGCATGACCGGTTGGCAAAGGCTCACCAAGGTCGAGCTGCCGCTCAGCGCCCCGATCATTCTCGGCGGCATCAGGCTGTCGGTGGTGATCAGCCTTGCCACGGCGACCATCGGTTCGACCGTGGCAGCCAAAACGCTGGGCGAAGTGATCATCGCCGGGTTGTTATCCAACAATCTCGCCTTCATCCTGCAGGGCGGCCTGATCGTGGCAGCCCTTGCCGTGCTGATCTATGACGGCCTGTCGGCCATAGAGCGCTACACGGCGCGCCGGATGGGCCGGGAGGCAGAGTAGCCACGCCCTGCGTCAGGGCTAATTTCAATCGATCTAATCGCAGGGTGCTGACGGCAGCCGCCGCCTGGTCCCAACCATTTGGGCGAAAGCCGGGCAAAAACCGAACAATATCTTGACGTTCGCAGCCCTGTTTCGCATACACCGCTGCGAAGAGGCGGATTCCGTGCTCGGAATCCGGTCTTTGTCTCAACGGCCCAGGGAGGGGTTCTTTTGGGCCATCAATCGAGGAAAATCCGGCAATGACAATTATTTCCGCCGTCATCGCCTGCGGCCTGCTTTCAATCCTTTACGCCATCTGGGCGACACGTTCGGTCCTTGCGGCCGATCAGGGCAATGCACGCATGCAGGAAATCTCCGCGGCTATCCGCGAGGGCGCACAAGCCTATCTGGCGCGTCAGTACACCACCATCGCCATCGTTGGCGTCGTCGTCCTCGTGCTCGCCTGGTGGTTGCTGTCCATCACCGCCGCGATCGGCTTCCTGATCGGAGCGGTGCTTTCAGGCGCCGCCGGCTTCATCGGCATGCATGTCTCCGTTCGCGCCAACGTTCGCACGGCGCAGGCCGCATCGAACAGTCTCGCTGCCGGCCTCGACATCGCGTTCAAATCGGGCGCCATCACCGGCATGCTGGTTGCTGGCCTCGCCTTGCTCGGCGTGTCGATCTACTACCTCATCCTGACCCACTTCATGGGCCTCCAGCCCAATGACCGCATCGTCATCGACTCGCTGGTCTCGCTCGGCTTCGGCGCATCGCTGATCTCGATCTTCGCTCGTCTCGGCGGCGGCATCTTCACCAAAGGCGCCGACGTCGGTGGCGATCTCGTCGGCAAGGTCGAAGCCGGTATTCCCGAAGACGATCCGCGCAACCCGGCCACGATCGCCGACAATGTCGGCGACAATGTCGGCGACTGCGCCGGCATGGCCGCTGACCTGTTCGAAACCTATGCGGTGACTGTCGTCGCCACCATGGTTCTGGCTGCCATCTTCTTTGGCGGGACCGCCGTGTTGGGTGCGGCCATGCTTTATCCGCTCGCCATCTGCGGCGCCTGCATCCTGACCTCGATCGTCGGCACCTTCTTCGTCAAGCTCGGTTCCAACGGCTCGATCATGGGCGCACTCTACAAGGGCCTGATCGTCACTGGCCTGCTGTCCATCGTCGGCCTCGGCGTCGCCACCCAGGTGACGCTCGGCTGGGGTGAGGTCGGCACGGTCGCCGGCATGGTCATCACCGGCAAGAACCTGTTCATCTGCGGCCTGATCGGCCTCGTGGTGACCGGTCTCATCGTGGTCATCACCGAATACTACACCGGCACCAACAAGCGCCCGGTCAATTCCATCGCCCAGGCGTCGGTCACCGGTCACGGCACCAACGTCATCCAGGGCCTCGCGGTCTCGCTGGAATCGACGGCGCTGCCGGCGATCGTCATCGTCGGCGGCATCATCTCGACCTATCAGCTTGCCGGCCTCTTCGGTACGGCGATCGCGGTCACGACGATGCTCGGCCTTGCCGGCATGATCGTTGCGCTCGATGCCTTCGGCCCGGTCACCGACAATGCCGGCGGCATCGCCGAAATGGCCGGCCTGCCCAAGGAAGTGCGCCACTCCACCGACGCGCTCGACGCGGTCGGCAACACCACCAAGGCGGTGACCAAGGGCTACGCCATCGGCTCCGCTGGTCTCGGCGCATTGGTGCTGTTTGCCGCGTACTCGAACGACCTGAAGTTCTTCGCCGCCAATGGCGACAAATATCCCTACTTCCAGGGCATGGGCGAGATCTCCTTCGATCTCTCCAACCCATACGTCGTCGCCGGCCTGATCTTCGGCGGGCTGATCCCGTATCTGTTCGGCGGCATCGCCATGACGGCCGTCGGCCGTGCGGCGGGCGCCATCGTCGAGGAGGTGCGCAAGCAGTTCCGCGAGGATCCGGGCATCATGGCCGGCACCTCGAAGCCGAACTACGCCCGCGCGGTCGACCTTCTGACCAAGGCGGCAATCAGGGAAATGATCATCCCGTCGCTGCTGCCGGTGCTGGCGCCGCTCGTCGTCTATTTCGGCGTGCTGCTCATCTCGGGCTCGAAGGCGTCCGCCTTTGCAGCGCTGGGTGCCTCGCTGCTCGGCGTCATCGTCAACGGCCTGTTCGTCGCCATCTCGATGACCTCTGGCGGCGGCGCCTGGGACAACGCCAAGAAGTCCTTCGAAGACGGCTTTGTCGACAAGGACGGCGTCAAGCATCTCAAGGGTTCCGAGGCGCACAAGGCTTCGGTGACCGGTGACACGGTCGGCGATCCCTACAAGGACACCGCTGGCCCCGCCGTCAACCCGGCGATCAAGATCACCAACATCGTCGCGCTCCTGCTGCTGGCCGTGCTCGCGCACGGCTGATCTAGGCTTCAGCCCGAAACAACCCGCGGGAGCGATCCCGCGGGTTTTTTGTTGAGCAATGCCATGTCGACGCGTCAACAAGCCGATCTCTTGCATACGGTAAATGCGCCGGTATCTCATCTACCGGCTTGGGTTTCGACGGCTTAAGCATCGCCGGCAAACATACGGGGATCTTGCCCTGATCGAGGCCACAACAAAAACCCGCAGGATCGCTCCCGCGGGTTTTTGGTCGCCTGAGATGATGAGGCTCCCGGAATGGAAGCCGAAAGGAATTAGGCGCCGCCGCCCGGAATGCTGGGTGCCAGCTTGCTGGCACCGTTGATGATCTGGCTGAGGAAGTTCTGGTCCTTGCCGCCGGTCGGTGTGGTGCGTGAGATGAAGTCGAACATCTTGCCGTCCTTCATCCCGTAATTGGCGATCTGGGTGACGCGGCCATCGGCGCCGAAATAGACCGCCAGCACATGCTGATCAATGAGCCGTGGCTTGTCGAAGGCGACGTAGCGCTTGCGCGTCTGCGAAATGTAATAGAAGGCCTCGTTGTCGAAGGTCGCGGTCGTCGACGGCGTGCCGAGCGCCAGAAG
Source organism: Mesorhizobium sp. M7A.F.Ca.US.005.03.1.1 (assembly GCF_003997975.1). Lineage (NCBI taxonomy): Bacteria > Pseudomonadati > Pseudomonadota > Alphaproteobacteria > Hyphomicrobiales > Phyllobacteriaceae > Mesorhizobium > Mesorhizobium sp. M7A.F.Ca.US.005.03.1.1. The sequence goes on along the minus strand of NZ_RZRO01000024.1, from coordinate 60,827 downwards.
CACCTGCTCGCGGCTCGAACCGACCGGCACCAGGTCGATTGCCTGCTGGTCTATGACGTAACCTTGCGTCAGCGTCTCACTCGGGCTGAGGTCGCCGATCATCTTGGAGGTGTGGCAGGCCGATAGTGCCGAAACGATCATCAGCAGCGAGATCGCGCCGGCGGGCCTGGACGAGAAGGTCGACTTGAAATTCAGCGCGCGCAACAACAACTCCATTAGCTGGCCGCAACTTGCGCTGGGCCGCGAAACCGGTAAACCAGCTTGCTTGCCGATGCAACAAGCCCACTTCAACAAACGGTCCCCAGGAGACCATCCCCAATGTTCCAGCGCTTTTTTGGCCGCGAACGCTACGCCAACCGCGCTATCACCGAGGCGCTTTACGCACAAATCGTGGCGGCGGCGCGGCAGACGGTGTTTTATTCCCACTGGAATGTGCCAGACACGCCGCTTGGCCGTTTCGAGATGCTGTCGCTGCACATGTTCCTGTTCCAGCACAGGTTGCGCGGTGAGAGCGGTGCGGCGCAAGAGGTCGCCCAGGTGCTGATCGACGAGTTCTTCCTCGACGTCGACCATTCGTTGCGGGAATTGGGCATTGGCGACGTTGGCGTGCCCAAACGCATGAAAAAGCTGGCAAAGATGTTTTATGGCCGAACCGCTGCCTATGACGATGCCCTGGAAAGAAACGACCATGAAGCGCTGACCGCGGCTCTTGCCCGCAATGTCCGGCCCGACGCGGGCGCCTGGCTGGAGGCATCGCTGCTGGCCAACTATGTTACCGACGCGCGCAATCATCTGGCCGCGCAGACATCCGAATCGATTGTCTCCGGCACGCTGACCTTTCCCGCCGCCAAGGAGGTTGAACAATGAAGCATGTGGACCCGCAAAGCCCGGTCTCCTTCCGTGCAAACATCACGCGCCTGCCGCAAAAGGGCCTGCCGCTGGTTATCGAAGCCGATGCCGCACAGCGTGCGGCACTGGCCGAGGAGCACGGGTTGATTTCGGTCGAATCCTATCGCGCCGAGCTTCTGGTCGCGTCGTGGAAGCGCAATGGCGTGAAGATAAGCGGTCGTGTCGAAGCCGACATCACCCAGGCCTGCATCGTCACGCTCGAGCCTGTCGAAGCGCATATCGACGAACCGGTCGAAGCGCTTCTGCTGCCCGAGGATTCCAAGCTTGGACGGCAGGGTTTCGATGGTGGCGGCGAGATCCTGCTCGACGCGGAAGGCCCTGACAGTCCAGAGACATTTTCCGGTGACACGATCGATGTCGGGGCACTCGCCGAACAGTATTTCGGGCTCGCCATCGACCCCTATCCGCGTAAGCAGGGCGCATCGCTCAACGCCGGCAGCGAGACCGAACCGGCGGAGAATGAATTTCAGCAAAAACTGCGATCCTTGCTGGGAAAATCCTGAAAAGCTCGCCCGCGACGGAAAAGTCGGTTGTGTGGCAGCCCAAAACCGTTATTTTCGCCGAACCTTCGCGGTCGCTAAACGACCTGCCGCCTAACCGTGAGACAAATACCGCGTGATCAGGATTTCCATCGATGCCATGGGCGGCGATCACGGACCAGCCGTGGTCATTCCAGCGCTCATGACGGTCGCGACCCGTCGTCCCGACATCCGCTTCGTCATCTTCGGGCGTGAGGAGGTCGTGCGCCCGGAGCTCGCCAAATTTCCCAAGCTTGCCGAGATCAGCGAATTCTTCCATTGCGAAATTGCGGTCAGGATGGACGACAAGCCGAGCCAGGCGCTGCGCCACGGCCGCTGGAAGTCATCGATGTGGAAGGCCGTCGAAGCGGTCAAGGCCGGCACGGCCGACGCCTGCATTTCCGCGGGCAACACCGGTGCGCTGATGGCGATGTCGAAATTCTGCCTGCGCACCATGGCCACCATCGATCGCCCGGCGATCGCAGCCCTTTGGCCGACATTGCGCGGCGAAAGCGTGGTGCTGGACGTCGGCGCGACCATTGGGGCCGATGCGCAACAGCTCATCGATTTTGCCATTCTCGGCACCGGCATGGCGCGCTCGGTCTTCGGCATAGCCCGGCCCAGCGTCGGCCTGCTCAATGTCGGCGTCGAGGAGATCAAAGGCCAGGAAGAGGTCAAGGAGGCGGGGCGCATGCTGCGCGAAGCCAACATGGCCTCGATGAACTATCACGGTTTCGTCGAGGGCGACGATATCGGCAAGGGCACGGTCGACGTTGTGGTGACCGAGGGCTTCGCCGGCAACATCGCTCTGAAGACCGCGGAAGGCACGGCGCGCCAGATAGCGGGTTATCTGCGCGCCGCGATGAGCCGCACCCTGATGGCCAGGATCGGCTACGTCTTCGCTAAGGGCGCCTTCAACCGCTTGCGCGAAAAGATGGATGTCGGCCGCTCCAATGGCGGCGTTTTCCTGGGGCTGAGCGGGATCGTCGTCAAAAGCCATGGCGGTGCTGATTCTGACGGGTTCGCCGCCGCGATCGAACTCGGCTATGACATGGTCCGCAACAACCTCCTCGACCGTATCGAGGCCGATCTGGACCTGTTTCATGCGCGCAACCCGCGCGCCCTGTCATCTAGGAAATCCGACGTCGTCACCGACGCAAAGGAATAGGAAAGAACTTTGATCAGATCAGTCGTGCGCGGCACGGGCGCCGCGCTGCCCCGCCGAATCATGAAGAATGCCGATTTCGAAGGCATGGTCGAGACCTCCGACGAGTGGATCGCCCAGCGCACCGGCATTCGCCAGCGCCACATCGCGGGCGATGACGAGACGACGGCTTCGCTGGGGGAAGCGGCGGCACGTGCCGCACTTGCCAATGCGGGCCTCACGCCCGCCGACATCGATCTGATCGTGCTGGCGACCTCGACGCCCAACAACACGTTTCCGGCCACCGCCGTCGAGATCCAGAACCGGCTCGGTATGCATCACGGCTTTGCCTTCGACATGCAGGCGGTCTGTTCGGGTTTCGTCTATGCCGTGACCACCGCCGATCTCTACATCCGCGGCGGCCTGGCCAAGCGTGTCCTGGTGATCGGGTCCGAAACATTCTCGCGCATTCTCGACTGGAGCGACCGGTCGACCTGTGTGCTGTTCGGCGACGGCGCCGGTGCCATGATCCTGGAAGCGGGCGAGGGCGCGGGCACGATCGCCGACCATGGCGTTCTGGCGGCCAGCCTGCGCTCCGACGGCACGCACAAGGACAAGCTTTTTGTCGATGGCGGGCCGTCGACGACGGGTACGGTCGGCCATCTCCGGATGGAGGGCCGCGAAGTCTTCAAGCACGCGGTCGGCATGATCACCGACGTCATCGAGGCGACGTTTGCGCAAGCCGGTATCTCAGCCGAGGATCTCGATTGGTTCGTGCCGCACCAGGCCAATAAACGAATTATTGACGCTTCCGCCAAGAAGCTCGGGATAGCTGAGCAAAAGGTGGTGGTTACGGTCGATTTGCACGGTAACACCTCGGCTGCTTCCGTGCCGTTGGCGCTGTCGGTGGCCGTTGCCGACGGCCGCATCAAGAAGGGCGATCTCGTCCTCCTGGAAGCGATGGGTGGCGGCTTCACCTGGGGCGCTGTCCTGGTTCGCTGGTAAGTGCCGAACGGTCCAGTTTCGGTCCTTGACCTTGACGGATCAATTACTTAGGCTCTGCCGTTGTTGTGCCGAATTTTATGTTTTGAGCTGATGGGACGGTCGCATGGGGGGAAAGACACTTACGCGCGCCGACCTTGCCGAGGCAGTTTACCGGAAGGTCGGCCTGTCGCGCACTGAATCGGCCGAACTCGTCGAAGCGGTGCTGGATGAAATCTGCGAAGCCATCGTGCGCGGCGAAACGGTGAAGCTGTCGTCCTTCGCGACATTCCACGTCCGCTCCAAGAACGAGCGTATCGGCCGCAATCCCAAGACCGGCGAGGAAGTGCCGATCCTGCCGCGTCGGGTGATGACCTTCAAGTCGTCCAACGTGCTGAAGAGCCGTATCTTGCGCTCCCATCAGAGCGGCAAGGCCAAAAGCGGCAAGTAATCCTACTGCGCGGTTGAAAACCGCCGCCGCCATGACGCCGGGCTTGAATATTGCTTCATAAACCGCTGAAATAAGCCCCGATTCGGCAGCTAGGCCGGATCATCGTCCAGCGTGAGGATTCGCCCATGGACAAGAGCCCCGACGCCTTTCGTACCATCAGCGAGGTCGCCGAAGATCTCGATTTGCCGCAGCATGTGCTGCGCTTCTGGGAAACGCGTTTCAACCAGATCAAGCCGATGAAGCGCGGCGGCGGCCGTCGTTACTACCGGCCGCAGGATGTCGAGCTGATCAAGGGCATCCGCCACATGCTCTACGACCAGGGCTACACCATCAAGGGCGTGCAGAAGCTGTTGCGCGAGAACGGCAACCATTTCCTGGTTGCCATCGGCAATGGCGACATGGCCGCCGTCGAGGCGATCTCGCAGCGAAGGCAGGCTGACCAGGTGCCGCTGACGCCGGCGGCCCAGCCGCGCAGCATGGACGACGAACTGGTCGGCCAGCCGCGCGTCAAACCCAGCCGTCGCTTTTTCGGCCTGGGCAAGAGCGACGAGGACGGTCCGGTGCAGCCGGATGCATCGAAACTCTCGCGCGACAACAGGGCCTTGCTGCAGGAGGCGCTGTTCGACCTCCTGGAATGCAAGCGCCTGCTTGATCAGGTGCGCTGACCGCAGCCCGACGCGATAGTTCGAAACCGGAACCCGTCTTCCGGTGAGGCGTTACGTTTCCTTCTGCAAGTGAAGGAAACACATCATGGCATCATTTTCGACCCTCTCGGACATCGATCTCGACAGGCAGGTCGCGGCTCTCACCAAAGAACTGGCCAGCTTGAAGAGGGCTGTGGCAAGGCGAGGCGGCGCCTACTACGAGGACGGTCGCGATGCAGCCTTCGACACCTATTCCGATCTTGCGGGGCGTCTGCGCGACGCCATGCCGGCACTGCGCAAACAGGGCAGGGTGATCGAGAGGTCGGCCCGCGACCATCCGGCGGCTGCCGCTGCTGTCGGCCTTGTGGTGCTCGGTCTTGTCGCCAGTCTGCTGTTCAGCCGGCGCTGAGGCGGTGCTTCTGATGGTGGAGATAGCTGGCGCCGTCATTCGACGAACTTGGTGCGCCCAAATCGTGTCGAGCTGACGCGCCGCAATGCCAAGGGACGACCGGCCTTGGACAGGGAAGCCAAGGCCGGTCTTCTCGGTGGCAGTCTGCGGTGCTTAGGCCTTGTTTCCGATCACATGGTGGTGGTGGCGGTGATGATGGTGATGGCGGACATGGTGGCGATGATGATGGTGGTGACGATGATGCTTTGCCATCGGCGCCGCATCCGCACTCGTCGCACCGATGACGGGCACCGTGAAAGCCAATGCAACTGCAAGCCCGAGGGCCGAGAGGAGGGACTTCTTCATGGATCGTTTCCTTTTGTTTCGCGGGCGCATATGGATCGGGGCGATAGCCCGCCCGCCGCGAATGGAATTACGCGCCTGAATTTTTTCGTCAGTATTTCCCGATTGTAGAATTTTGTTTCTGGACTGTTTCTGCCCAATCCAGCCTCCCGCCACCATGCACGGCAAGATCGAGAGGCGGCCATTGGCCGCCTGTCCGACTACATCGGCGGCACGACGCCGTTGGTTCCGACCACGACGCGGCTGGCGCTGAGTGCGCCGTCACTGCCCCGCTCAGCGGTGACAAAGACCGTCGCACCCGGCTTGAGGTCGGTCGGCGTCGCCGGCGCGAAGGTGACGACAGGGGTGGTGTCGGGAATCGAAATCTTCTTGGTCTGGCCATTGTCATAGGTCAGCGTGACGGATCGCCCGCTTATATCGGTAACATCGGCGACGGTGCCGTTGGTCATCCGGCTGTTTGGCTGCAGGTCCCAGGGGCGGTCACCCTCGCCAGTGCCTTTCAGCGCGGCCGGGAAGACCACCACCTCCAGGGCGCCGCTGCCGCCATCCGCTTTCGATACGGAGGCAATGCCGAGGAAATCGCCCTGCTTGATGTCCGTTGCCGAGGCGTTGGCGACGCCCGAGATCTTCCAGCCGGCCTTGAGCTTGATCGCGTCGGTATCGCCCTGGCGGGTTTTCACGGTGAGCAGCGTGGGCTTAAAACTGACCACCGTGCCGCGCACACGAAGCGCGCCTGCGGCTTGGGCGGCGCCCGCGCCGGCGACGGAAAGGCTGGAAATCGTGCCGAGCACGACCATGACTGTCTTCAAGTTCATTGCAAAAAATCCTTCCGGGAGAGAACTGGCTGGAACCGGATGGTTTCGCGCCAGCGACCCGGAGATAACGAATGGGCGCGGCGAAACTGCCGGCAAAAGGCCAATCAGGCCTTCAAAACAACTTGATCGCGACGTGTGCGCCAGAGGCCGCGCCAGGCACCCGGTTCACGATCCCGTGACGGCCATTTTGGCCCTTGGCAAATCACCAGTGAGAGGGCATCTTCCCGACCGTCTCAGGCAACACTCCTCATTTGATCAAACTCTTTCAGTCATGGAGTTGCCAATGCCCCATAATGCGAAAAGCGAACCCCACTCCGAACCGGCAACCAACGGGAGCGGGCCAGATTACAACACCCTCAGAGCGATGCGGGAGACCCGCGGTTACAGCGTGGAAGAGCTCTCCCTGACATGCGGCCTGGCGGTGGACGAGATTGAGGATATCGAAAGCGGCAGAGTGACCGATCCGTCGAAGCTGCGTCGTATTGTGTCCGCGCTTCACCTTCCCCAGGAAGCTCTGATCACCCCGGCTGCGCCGCCGGCGGCGCAAGGTCGATCGCTGGCGTAGACCCGCACCAGGCATTCCAGAGAACCCGCCAAGGCCCTCTTGGCGGGTTTCTTTGTACCTGCCGCAGCGTCTGCTTCAGCCTGGCGCTTGCCGATTTGTATGCCGCGCGTGCTTATATGCGCGGCGGCCCCGGCTGCTGGACAGCAATCCGCCGTCCTTCAAGTTTTTGAACCATGGGTTTTTCGATATGAGCCTGGACTCCGTTCGTGCGTTCTTCGCCGCCCACGCGCCTGACATCGACGTCATCGTCACGGAGGCGAGCTCGGCGACGGTGACCCTGGCGGCCGAGGCGCATGGCGTGCTGCCGGCGCAGATCGCCAAGACGATCTGCCTGCGCGTCGGCGACCGCACCATGCTGGTGGTGACCAGCGGCATCGCCAGGCTGGACAACCGCAAGTTCAAGGACCAGTTCGGCGGCAAGCCGCGCATGCTCGACGCGGCGGAAGTTGTCGAAGCGACGAGCCACCCGGTCGGCGGCGTCTGCCCGTTCGGCCTGCCGGCGCCGCTGCCGGTCTATTGCGACGTATCGCTGCGCGAATTTGACGAGGTCGTGCCCGCGGCAGGCGCCACCAATGCGGCGGTGCGGATCAGCCCGCAGCGCATGGTTGAGCTAATCGGCGCCGAATGGGTCGATGTGTGCCAGGGGTAGCCCCTCGACGCTTTGGGATGGAAAGTTCACGACGCATCTCGCGTCATTAACTTGGAGGATACGCCGCCCGGCGCATTGACATCACGGTATCCTGCAGCCAGCAGGGCGGCCGCGACATCGGCGGCTTCTATCCCATCAAGCAGACCCCGATGCTTGATCGATCTGGACTTAGGCTTTGCTTTCCTGCGAGCACAGCTGAGGATCGCGCTGAGGCGCGTTGGGTATGGTCCCTGTTGCGGGGACCCTGTGGAAAGCGTGCGCCCATGACGAATCTCGTCATGTCAGCCAAGTGAATCGGCTATTTGTATTGGTGATTGCCGGCGGCAATCCACCAAAGGATGCGCAGTTCAAGGATTCTTCCGTGGTAAACAGCATTTCGAGGGCGATAATTTTGACGGCCGCAGTCTTTCTTGCTGTTAGCGCCATCTGGCAAGGTGCACATGATGCTTGCAGTCCTGTTGCGCATTACGGACTCTGCCAGTTCTCCTCCAATTTCCACTGGGAGTGGCTGTATGACTACCAAACACTAATCGCGGGCTTGGTTGCTTTGGCTGGCGCCTGGTGGGGCGTGCGCGCAATCAATATGCAAATGAGGCAGGAGATTTGTCTTGAAGCCGAGAGGCTGGCAAGCCGCAGAGCGGCAGCCCGCGCCACTCTGCCGCTATCGCTAAGCCTCCTTTCCGAATACGCCGAAGAGTGCGCCTCGATACTAAGAAGCCTGCTAGACAGGTGTGTTGATGGATCGCTTCCACGATCAGTCAAAGTAAAAGATTTTCCTACGCCTCCGGCCGAAGCAATTCAGGCTTTTAAGGAAATGACGGAGGTGTCGCTTCCGACCGACAGGGAAACATTGGCGGCCACTCTGACGAAAATACAGATTCAGAGGTCGAGGATAAGCTCGATAGTCCCCAAAAGGCGCCCGGAGCGAATGATCGTGGCGGCCGCCAATTTGGAAGAATACATTCTCGACGCTGCCGAAATTTACGCGCGGTCCGCTGCGCTGTACGATTACGCGAGGCGTAAAACCGAAAAAATTCCAGATGCAGTAGTTACCATAGATTCGCAGATCAGCGCGCTCAATAACCTTGGGATTTTTGACGAACTGCGAGAGAGGCTGGTGGCTACGCTGAGAAGACGAGCCAAGCAGCCGGATTAGACCCGCCCTCACTTCCAGGCGGCAAGCTGCCGCTGATGTTGCTATCATTCAAAGAACGGTAACGCCAAGCCAGCGCATTGCCGTTCATCCTGCGCTGAGATCGCCGCGCCATAAGAGATAGGGGCTTCCTAAGCATGCACCCGCTTCAATTCCTCAAGGACTTCGTAGAACCATCGGTTGCCGAGTGGGCGGCCCAGGACCTGAGCGTGCGGCATGCCATAATCGCACTGGGTGAAATTGATAATCTAGCCGAACACTTCATCCGGCACACTAATCCAATCGCGCAAAAAGTCAGCTTGGAGCGGGATTCCCTCGGCTCGGCCGTGCCTGCGTTGGCCATCGCACGGGACATACACGACACTCACAAGCACGGAGCACTAGGCAGAAAAACAGCAACGATCACTCGGGGCCAAAAACCAACCAAAGCTCAGCGCGGTGGGGGATTTTCAGCTGAAACGTTCAGTTCAGGATTCGATATTGGTGAGCCTGCTCTTGTGGTGACAGAGGATGACCAGACCCGGCAATTCTTGGATGACGTTATTGGGGAGGCCATGAGGTATTGGCGAGCCGAGATTGCGAAGCTCCCAGTTTAGCAGGGAATGGATCTCGTAAAATGCTTTGAGCTCCGAGCATCCTGCTCATCTGCAGGCGGCGACCAGCCGACATTCTGAAAATCTGCGGGTGCTTTGAAAGACACTGGTTGAGCAAATCTCAGATCGCCAATGCGCACGGATGCAGAACATCCAACTGTCCAGTTCGGGACTTTTCTCGGGAGTCCTGTTCCGAGACTGGCGATTTGAGTGCCCTTCGTTCCGAAAAGGGAAAAGGCGCTTCCGGCGCCTTCGATAAAAACTAGGGGCTTCAAGGAAACTAATGGTCGGAGTGGCCGGATTCGAACCGACGACCCCTTGACCCCCAGTCAAGTGCGCTACCGGGCTGCGCTACACTCCGGACCGGTCGCGATGTATCGTGATAACCCCGTGCGGGTCAACCGAATTCCGCGACTTTTATCCCGCTGCGATTGCCGGTGCCGGCGAGCCCTGAAAGGCAGGCCGCAACAACCGCTGGTGCCTGTATTCCAGAGCGATGGCGCCCCAGATCAGGCCGAGCAGCAGGTACACGTGGCGCCAGTGGTCGATGTCGATGAAGGTGCCGAGCCCGATATTGCCGATGAAGGCGACATAGGCGCACAGGAGATAGGGCTGCCACGGCCGGTCGCGCAGCAGGATGCGGAAGCCGGCTGCTATCGTCCACAAGACGAGCGCGAGGAACGACACGAAGCCGAGCCAGCCATAATCCATCAGCATCTTCAGCCAGATGTCGTGGGTGTCTTCACCGAAGATCGTGCCGAAGACCAGCGGGCCGATGCCGAACGGATGCTCCATCGCCATCTGGAAGCCGATGCCGTAGCGGGCGAAGCGGCCGAGCCGGGCGGTGTCGTAGCTCTGTTCGAGATGGGCACGGTTGGAGAACATCTCCGACACGCCGGGCAGCTGCAGGATGACGATCATGGCGACGACCAGCAGCGCCAGTGCTGCAATCGTCATCACCACCACGCGCAGCCGGAACATGCCGCTGGCGCTCTGCAGGAACAGGCAGCCGGTGAGCAGGACGGCCGAAACGGCGAACATGCCCCAGGCGCCGCGCGAAAAGGAGAAGAAGATGCCGGCGGTGATGATCAGCAGTGGCACCGCCAGCAGCGGCATGCGCGTCACCGGTCCGGTCAGGAGCAAATAGAGCAGATAGATGCCGGGCAGCACCAGGAACGGTCCAAACACGTTCGGATCCTGGAAGGCGCCGGCGGCACGGTCGTATTTGGTGAACATCTCGGCGCCCGGAAAGGCATGGAAGTAGCCTGCAATGCCAAGCAGCGAGGTGGCCACGGCCGAAACCACATAGGCAATGAAGATCAATCGGTAGAGGCTCGGCTGTACGGCTGTGATCGATGCGAAGAACACCGCGCTGAAGGCGAGAAACAGCGACACGGCGAGATAGAGCGGCGTGTTGGCGAGGTCCGCCATCTGCGTCATGGAGATCATGCCGCCGATGTTCATCGTCACCAGCAGCACCAGCAGCGGCGTTGCCGCGCGGGAAATCCGCAAGCCGAAAAGCGCCCAGATGGCAATCAGCCCCGCCATGTAGAGCTCATAGGGCGCCGGCTCGCTGATGACGAAGCCGGACAGCAGAATGCCGATGAAGACCGCGCCCGAGGAAATCAGCGCGACCAGCTTGGCGTTGACCACGACCTGCGGCAGATCATGGCTGATCGCGCTCAATAGGCGTTTTCCGTATTGAGCAGCCGGAGCGGCGTCAGGAACAGGATCCGCAAATCGAACAGCAGCGACCAGTTCTCGATGTAGTAGAGATCATACTCCGTGCGCATGCGGATCTTCTCGTTGGTGTCCATCTCGCCGCGCCAGCCATTGATCTGCGCCCAGCCGGTGACGCCGGGCTTGACCTTGTGGCGGGCGAAATAGCCGTCGACGACCTCGTTGTAGAGCAGGTTATGCGACTGCGCGGCGATGGCGTGCGGACGCGGGCCGACCAGCGATAGCGAACCCAGAAGCGAATTGAAGAACTGCGGCAGCTCGTCGATCGAGGTCTTGCGGATGAAGCGGCCGACGCGGGTGACGCGAGGATCGTTCTTGGTCACCGTCTGCTTGGCGGTCGGGTCGGCCTTGTCGGTATACATCGAACGGAACTTATAGACCTCGATGATCTCGTTGTTGAAACCGTGCCGCTTCTGATGGAACAGCACCGGACCCTTGCTGTCGAGCTTGATGGCGATGGCGGTCGCCAGCATCACCGGCGAGAACACGACGATGCCGATCAGGCTGAAGACGATGTCGAAGGCGCGTTTGGCCACCGAATCCCAGTCGTTGATCGGCTTGTCGAAGATGTCGAGCATCGGCACCGCGCCGATGTAGGAATAGGCACGCGGGCGAAACTGCAGTGCGTTGGAATGCGCCGAAAGCCGGATGTCGACCGGCAGCACCCACAGCTTCTTCAGCAACTGCAGAACGCGGGATTCGGCGGTCAGCGGCAGCGACACGATCAGCATGTCGATGCGGGCGATGCGGGCGAATTCAATCAGTTCCGAAATGGTGCCGAGCTTGGGGTAGCCGGCGACGATGGGCGGCGAGCGCTTATCGCCGCGATCGTCGAAGATGCCGCAGATGCGGATATCGTTGTAGGGCTGCTTTTCGACCGAGCGGATCAGGATTTCCGCCGCCTTGCCGCCGCCGACGATGACGGCGCGCCGCTCCATGCGGCCATCGCGCGCCCAGGCCCGGATCAGCTTCGACATTACCAGCCTGAGGCCGAAGATGAGAACGAAGCCGATGACGAACCAGCTGCCCAACAAAAGACGCGAATAGTTTTCCGACATCTTCATGACGAACGCCGTCAGCGCCATGAGGGCGAAAGTGCCGGCCCAGACCAGCAGCACGCGGCCGAAATTGGCGATCGGCCGCATCAGGGCGACGATCTGGTAGCAGTCGGTGACGTCGAGCAGCACCACGGCAAGGAACGACGCGGCGGCGATCGTTACCGGATACTGCCAGGCGAGATAATTGAAGAACCCGACATAATGGAAATAGACGGCGAGCCCGGACAGGAACAGCAAGCCGAATTCGACCATGCGCAGGACGCCGCTGACCATGATCGGCGACATCGTATCGCGCCGGTACTGCGAGGCGACCTGGCGCGCGACATCGTTCATGCCGCTTGGCGTGTCGCCATCGGCCGGGCCGTCGAATTTACGCACCGCCTCTGCTGAAAAGCGGCGCGCGGGGTCGATCTCGTTCATGAGGGCTTTCCGCAAGCTTCCCCTCGGTCATAGCAAAAGAGAGCTAAGAAACCCTTGAAACAACATACGGCTTTGGAACGGCTTGGTCCTGCGCCTACCTGTCGAGCGCGGCGAAATAGGCGTTCTCGATGTCGGCGGCCATCACATCGGCGCCGAAGCGTGCCTTGAGGTCGGCCTCATCCGGCATCAGGTCGCGATAGGCGGCCGGGTCGGCCAGCGCCTGGCTCATCCTTTCGGCGAGCTCGATCGGGTCAGGTCGGATCAGGGCAGGGGAACCGGTGTCGAATATCTCCGGAATGCCGCCGACCGCTGTTGCGATCATCGGCTTTCCCGCGGCAAGCGTTTCCAGGACGATATAGGGCATGGCTTCGGCGCGCGAAGGAACGATGATAAGCGCGGCAAGGGCAAAGGCCTCCCTGGCCGGCATCGGCGGTAGGAAGCGGACATGGCGCTCGAGCCCGAGGCGTTTCACTTGCCCGTGGTAACGCGGTAGGTCGTCGCCGTCGCCGACCATCACCGCGGTCAGCGCGCGGCCGAACCGTGGGCCGGCGAGCGCCAATGCGTCGATGAAGATGTCCGGCCCCTTCAGGTCGCGCATCATGCCGATATAAAGCAGGTCGGCTGCGTCCGGCGCGGTGATCACCGGCTCGAATTCAGTGGCGCGCAGGCCGTTATAGACGAGGGTGTTGGGAATGGGCGGCTCGCCGACCTTGTGGCGATAGGTCCGCCGCTCATAGTCCGAGACAAACAGCAGATAGTCGGTGAAGCGAGCCATGAAGCGCTCGAGCGCGAAGAACAGCTTTCCGGTGGTCGTGTTCTCGTCATAGTGGAGGGAGCCGCCATGCGGCGAATAAAGGCGGGCTACGCGAGACCTTGATACCCGCAACAACGAGCCGAACAGACGGGCATAGGCGCCACCCTTGGCGCCGTGCCCGTGCAGTACGTCCGGCCGCAATTCCTTGATGATCCTGTACGTGCGCCAGGCCGAGGCAAGGTCGCCGGGACCGACGTGGCGCTGCATCGGCGTGCGATGAATGCCGAGCGCCAGCATGTTCTTCATCTGCTCGAACAGATGTTCCTCGAACGCGCCGCCCGTCGTCGAATCGCAGACGATGCCGACGGAATGCCCGGCGGCGACCTGCGCCTCGGTCAGGTCGCGCACATGCCGGAAAATTCCTCCGACGGGTGAGCGAAAGCAATGGACGATCCTGAGCCTGTCCGCCACTTGGTATCTGTCAGAACAGGCGTTCGCGGACGTAGACCGTATCGCCCGGCAGCAGCGGGTCGGAGGTGACCACGCGGCCGGTCATCACCTTGCCGTTGATGTCGCGGGTGATGTCGACGCTTTCCTGGTTGGCGCGCGGCGTGAAGCCGCCGGCAATGGCGATTGCCTTCTGCACCGTCAGGCCGGGGACGTAAGAGTATTGGCCGGCGGCACCCACTTCGCCCATGACGAAGATCGGCCGGTAGCGGTCGATCTCGACCGAAACGTCGGGATCGCGCAGATAGCCTTGCCGCAATTTGTCGGCGATCTCCTTTTCCATCTGCTGCGCGGTGTGGCCGCGCGCCGGTATGGCGCCGACAAGCGGGAAGGAGAGATAGCCGGATTGATCGACGCTGTAGGTGTTGGTCAGCCCGTCCTGCTCGAACACGGTGACGCGGACGCGATCGCCGGCGCCAAGACGATAGGGCTGATCGAGCACCTCATGGAAGGCGGCCGGCGTCGGCCGGTAGCTGGAACAGCCAGCCAGCATCGATACGGCAAGCAGCGCGCGAAACAGGGAAGCAGTGCTTTTCATGACCGGACAAGTACCTTCGACTGGGCCGCTGCGGCGTCGCAGCAAACATCAGGGATCGAGGCCCGTTATCATCCTGTTAGGGTTAATGGCCGGTAAAGGGAGCGGCCGACACGTGGCGCATCGGCAAGAGTTTTTGCGATTTCTGGCGGTTTTGTTTGTCGCCCGCCAGTAAACCCTAACGAAAACTTACCGCGATCTTAACGGCTGAGTTACCATAGTTGTTTACGGTGCGTGCTGACCCAGTATCGGAGTAGGGATGCATGTCCGTTCAGTCCGCGGCCGCAGATGTCGATGTCGATCTCAGGCAGCTCTTCGCCAGCCTGGCGAGGAATTGGCTGCGTATAGGCCTCGTCGTCCTGTTGGCGACCGGGCTGGCCTTTGCTTTCGCCTCGCTGGCAACCCGGCACTACAAGGCCGAGACGCAGGTGGAGATCGCGCCGCGCGAATCCATCTACACGCGGCCGGCCAGCAATAACAACGACACCGACAAGCCTATTCTCGACGAGCAGGGCGTCGCCACCCAGGTCCAGATCATTTCCTCCAACGAAATCCTCAAGCAGGTCTCGCAAAAGCTTGGGCTGGAAAAACTGCCCGAGTTCAATGAAGCGCTCGACATGTCGGCGCTGAGCCGCGCTCTGGTCCTGGTCGGGCTGAAAAGCGACCCGATGGAAATTCCGACGGAAGAGCGCGTGCTCAAGAAAATGCACGAGAAGCTCAACGTCTACGGCGTCGAGAAGACCCGCATCATTGCCATCGAGTTCTCATCGGAAGATCCCAAGCTCGCGGCCGCCATACCGGACGCCATCGCTGCCGCCTATATAGCGGGGCAAGGGGCGGCCAAGCTCGAATCGAACAGCGCCGCGGCAGACTTCCTGGCGCCCGAGATCGCCGACCTGCAGCGGCAGGTCAAGGATGCGGAGGCGAAGGTCGCCGCCTATCGCGCCCAGTCCGATCTTCTGATGGGTGGCAACAATTCGGTGCTGGCCACCCAGCAGCTTTCGGAACTGTCGAGCGAACTGTCGAAAGTGCGCGCCAACCGCGCTGCGGCCGAAGCGACCGCCGACGGTGTGCGCAGGGCGCTGCAGAATGGCGGTTCGCTGGACGCCGTGCCGGAGGTTCTGTCATCGGACCTGATCCAGCGCTTGCGTGAGCGACAGGTCGAATTGCGCTCCAACATCGCCGATCTGTCGACGACGCTGCTTGGAAATCATCCGCGCATTCGCGCGCTGAAATCGCAACTGTCCGATCTCGACGCGCAGATCCGCAGCGAGGCCCAGAAGATCATGAAAGGCCTGTTGATGCAGGCCGAGACGGCAAAGGCCCGCGAGAACCAGCTCGTCGCCGACGTCAACACATTGAAAGCCGCTTCGGCGCAGGCCGGCGAACAACAGGTCGACCTCGACGCACTGCAGCGCGACGCGACCGCCAAGCGACAGCAGCTCGAACTCTACCTGACCAACTACCGCGAAGCCGCTTCGCGCCAGGACCGCAACTATCTGCCGGTCGACGCCCGGATCGCCTCGAAGGCGTCGGTTCCCTCCGAGGCCTATTTTCCGAAGGTGGGGCCCATCGTCGGCGCGGCTTTCGCCGCATCGCTGCTGATCATGGCCATCGTGACGCTTCTGCGGGAGCTGTTCTCAGGCCGCGCGATGCGGCCGGCGAGCGGTTCCCGTTTCGAACGGATCGATGAGGTGGCGATGCCCCATGTGGCGCAGACGCCGGCCGCCAAGCCATTTTTCCGCCCCGAGACTGCCGTCTTCCAGGAAGCCGTCATTCACCAGGAACTGCCTGAACCTGCGCATGAAGCCGATGCGGAGCCTTTTGCCGCTGCGATGCCGGCCATGGCCGAGGCGCCGGATGTGGTCGCAATGCCCGCTACGGCGGCGACAGAGCAAACGGTTGTCGAGCCCGAACCGGCGCGTTCCACCCTGGGCGAGATCGATATCGAAAGGGCTGCCGAAAAGCTGATCGCCAGCGGTGCGGCGCGCGCCATATTCGTCTCGCCGGAAGGCGACGAGGCGGCTGCATCGGCGATCCTGGTGGCGCGCGAAGTCGCCGACGCCGGGCTGCGCGTGCTGTTGCTGGACCTCACCGCGTCGGGGGCCGCCTCGCGGCCGATGCTGGACAGCGGACTTTTTCCCGGCATCACCAACCTGCTCGCTTCGGAAGCGCAGTTCAGTGACGTCATCCATGCCGATCTCTACTCGGACTGTCACGTCATTCCGGTCGAAACCGCCGATCCGGTCCGCGCCATGCGCGCCGCCGACCGGCTGCCGATCATCATGCAATCGCTGACAACGGCTTATGATCTGGTCGTGGTCGAATGCGGACCAGCCGACGCGCAGGGCATCGGCCGTCTGACCGGCGACGCCACCGAGGTTTTTCTCTCCATGCTGGAGGCCGACGACGAGGTGACGCAAGCTGCCGTCAAACTGATCGAGAACGGCTATCCCGACCTGACGCTGGTGACGCCGCTCGGCCACGAACCGCCCGGCAATCCGGTGCCGGGACGGCGCACTGCCGCCGCCTGAGAGAGCCGCGGATCGCCTGGCGGAGCCGTTCAGCGGTTCGCCCGATCTAGCCCAGTTCCAGGGTCGTTACGCCGAACACCCTTTGCAGGTCCAGTTCCGGGGCAGGCCCCTTGTACATGCGCGTGGTGGTGAAGGTCGGCGCAAAGCCGGCCGCATCGAGCGCAGTTATGAAACCGGTGTTATCGGCGGGGACGTCGATATGCAGCTCGCCGCCCTCACAGGCACCGGCCAGTCCCTCCAGGAGTTGCAAAGCGATTTCCATGTCGTCGGCAAACAGCGGGCCGATCTTGAAGCCGGATCGACACCGGCGCGCCACGCCAAAGCCGGTCACGCCGCGCGAACCGATTGCCGCCAACCCATGATGCGGTTCCTGCAGCCATCGCTGCAGGAAGGCCCGCCGCGGCGCCGGAAAACAATGGGCGTCATAGGCGACGACATCGGATAGGAGTTGCGTTGTAATCGTCCGCAACCCATCGGCCCTGGCCGTCGGGCCTGCCTTGCGCCCGGTGAAGCGGATGGTCTCGTAGGCCGGCGCGAAGCCCTTGCGCCGGTAATTGGCCTGCTGCTCGGCGACGCCGTCAAGGCCGACGGTCCGGCCTGCAAGCCTTTTCATGCCGGCGTCCCACACCGTCTTGCCGTAGCCCATGCCGCGCATGTCAGGCCGGGAGATGTAGAGGCCGATGAAGCCGAATTCGCTGCCATAGGCCACGGCCGAAATTGCCGCGACCATGTCGTCGCCGACAAAGGCGCCGATGAAGCCTTCGGGGTCCGCCGCCTGGAGCATCGCCGGGTCTTCAAGACCTGGGTTCCAGCCTTCCGCGGCCGCCCAGTCGACGAGAAGCGCCAGTTCCTGCAGGGACAGTGTGCGGATGATCGGCGTCATTGCGTTAGCTATCTTCTTCCGAGGGCGCCGCCTGGCCGGCGGCTTTGCGGCGCAGTACCTTGGTCAGCTTCCAGATCGTCGGGCTGTTCTTGACGAAGGCTTTCAGCCGCGCGCCTTGCCGAAGCGTCAGCGCCAGCATGCGGCCCTTCACGGTCAAGGGGACCAGCACTTCGAAATGCCGCGTTTCGATATCGCACCACAGCCGCTTGTAAGGCTCATCTCCTACCGAAAAGTCATAGACCTCGAAACCGGTCTCGCAGGCTTCCTGGATGTTGTCGAAGAACAGGAAGTCGCCGGGGCTGGCGTGCCCGAGATCGTCCTCGGCGATCGCTCCGAATTCGCAGATCAGGCGTTTGCCCGAGCGGCTTGAACCGGTAATGGCGCGCAGCTTGCCGGCAACCTCGAGCCCGTGCAGCACGAAGGAAGGCTTGTCCTCGCTAAGTGCTTGCGAAAACAGCGCGCGGAAGAAGCCGCGCACCTGCGCGTCGCCGAAGACGTTGGCGATGCCCATCTTGCGGAAGCGGAGTTCCTTCATCTCGAAGAAGGCGTCGAGCAGCCTGTCGACCTCGTCCGGGGTGCCGGCCTCGATGCGCCGGTGGCTGCCGACGGTCTCGAATTTCCGGATCTGCGACCGGTGCTTCTTGCGTTTGCGTTTGCCGCTGGCGCGAGAAAGCAGCGCATCGAAGCCGCCGGCGAGATCGACGGCCAGCGACAGATTCGGGCTGGAAAAATGGTCAAGCGATGCGAGCGGATTGGCGACGCCGTCGAGATCGGGCAGCAACCGCTCGAGCGCGACCAGATCGATGTCCGGGCGTGCCTCGGCGATGGCCGCCAGCACCGATCGGAGGGCCGGCATATCCACCTTGGCCAGCCAGTTCGGGTCCGCGGCGACGAAGTTGCCGTTGGCGTGGCGCCCACCCATGAAGCGGGCGATCCGGAACGGCCCCTTCGAGGCAATCTCCAGCGCCAGCGAAAAAACCGGTTTGCCCTCGGCACTCAGCGTCGCGACGAGCAGGTC
Source organism: Mesorhizobium sp. M7A.F.Ca.US.005.03.1.1 (assembly GCF_003997975.1). NCBI lineage: Bacteria > Pseudomonadati > Pseudomonadota > Alphaproteobacteria > Hyphomicrobiales > Phyllobacteriaceae > Mesorhizobium > Mesorhizobium sp. M7A.F.Ca.US.005.03.1.1. The sequence goes on along the minus strand of NZ_RZRO01000024.1, from coordinate 42,205 downwards.
CGGTCGTGTCTCGGCCGCCCAGTTCAGGATCCAGGCAGCACCCTGCGCCGGACCAAACAGAGCCGAGCGGCAGAACTCGGCATAGGCCGCCAGTCCGTCCGTGGACGCCACCGAGATCGACAGGCCGGCACGGTCCCGTGGCAAGGCGCGCGACGATGCCTCGGTCGCCGCAAGCCGATTGCCGTCAAATGACGCAGTTGCGTCAACCATACCTCAATCCTTAGGGCGTATTGGTCGCGATTTGGGGGTTCGCATAGGCGCATTCCGTGCTTGGATCAGCCTAGGCGCAAAAGGTGAATGAATGATCGACGGCGGGGAGGCAATCCGGAAACTGGCGCTGAACGTCGCCCGCTATACCGGCCTTGCACCGCTGGCCAAGCCGTTCATCGGCGGCATTGGCGCCATCCTGATGCTGCACCGTGTTACCGCGACGCCGGAAAAGCCGGACGGCGTCAACCGGCATCTGAATATCGCGCCCGGGTTCCTCGATGCCATGATCGCCGACATGAAGGCGCATGGCTATGCCTTCGTCTCCATGGACGAAGCCGTCGAGCGCATCAAGGCGGGCGGCAAAGGCGGTCAGTTTGCCACGATCACCGCCGACGATGCCTATCGCGACAATATGGTCGAGGCGCTGCCGGTGCTGGAGAAGCACGGCGCGCCGATCACCATCTATGTCGCGCCCGGGCTGATCAACGGCACAGCCGACCTGTGGTGGGACGTTGTCGAGGACATCGTCAACGCGCGCGATACCTTGACGCTGACGCGGCCGAAGGGTCCGCTGACGATCGATTGCTCGACCCCCGCGAAGAAGCTGCAGGCCAATGCACGCCTGCACGCCTATCTCACCTCCGAAATCCGCGAGAAGGACCTGCAGGCGGTGTTGCGCGATCTGGCTCGCGCAAATGGCATCGACGCCGACGGTCCGCGCCTGCGCACATTGATGAACTGGGACGAAATCCGCCGCATCGCCGCGCATCCGCTGGTGACGATCGGCGCCCATACGATCAACCACAGCAATCTGAAGCGGCTCTCCGAAGCCGATGCCCGGCACGAGATCGGCGCCGTGCGCGCCATGTTGCTGGCCGAACTGGGCGAAGAGCCCCGCCATTTCGCTTACCCCTATGGCTATGCGAGTGCCGTAGGCTGTCGCGAAGTCGGCTTTGCCCGTGACGCAGGCTACACCTCTGCCGTGACGACGCGCCACGGCGTGCTGCGCGCCGAACATGCCGGGTTCCTGCATGCTTTGCCGCGGATTTCCGTCAACGGCCGCTATCAGAGCCTCGCCCATATTCGCACCATGCTGTCGGGCGTGACGACGCCGCTCGCCAATGCCGGCAAGATGGTCGTCACCATCTGACGCTGGCGGTTTCGCCTAGCGCTTGGCCCTCGGCTCCAGCATCAGCCATTTGATGATGCCCATTGCCGGCAGCACCCAGAGCAGGCCGCTGAGCAGGAAGAACAGGAAATGCACCCACGGACCCGACTCCGACAGCCGGGCGACCGCGAAGATCGATGCGACCAGCGCATAGATGATGACCAGCGCCACCAGCAGAAACATTCCGATCAGCTTTTTCAGGCGCAGGGGCATGGTTGGTCTCCTGATCGAGCATGCCGGAATTTGCACAGGCGGCCTGGCAGGCTCAAGGGGTAACGGCCTCGCATAGGCCTTGAGGCGAGACTGCGCAACCGGTGAGACGCGGCGCGACGGCGTGCCGCGCCGGATGGTCTTGCCAGCACGGGTGCGATGGTCCACCAATCCGCCAAATCAACCTGCCGGGACAAGATCATGGCTGCCATATCAGCTGCCGCGCCATACGTCGCCCGCGACCGCGACCTGCATAACCGGGCGCTGCTGCGCGCCTGGCTCTATGTGGTGCTTCTGGTGCTGTTTGCGCTGGTGCTGGTCGGCGGCGCCACCAGGCTCACCGATTCCGGCCTGTCGATTACGCAGTGGAAGCCGATCCATGGCGTGATCCCGCCGCTCAACGATGCCGAGTGGCAAGAGGAATTCCAGCTCTACCAGCAGATCCCGCAATATGCCGAGCTCAACAAGGGCATGGGCATCGAAGCGTTCAAATCGATCTTCTGGTGGGAATGGGCGCATCGCATCCTGGCGCGCAGCGTCGGCCTGGTCTTCGCCTTGCCGCTGCTGTTCTTCTGGGCGACGCGCCGCATCGAGCGCGGCCTGGGTCGGAAACTCGTGGGCATTCTGCTGCTTGGCGGCCTGCAAGGCGCCATCGGCTGGTGGATGGTGGCCTCTGGCCTGGTCGACCGGGTCTCCGTCAGCCAGTACCGGCTGGCGACCCACCTGACCCTTGCCGCACTGATCTTCACCGCCACCATGGTGGTCGCGCGCGGGTTGGCGCCGCATTCCGAGCCTGCCGCCGATAGGTCGACGCAGAGGCTGGCCGGCTTCATCGTGCTGCTGGCGCTGATCCAGATCTATCTCGGCGGCCTGGTCGCCGGGCTCGATGCGGGCCTGAGCTACAACACCTGGCCGCTGATGGACGGCAAGATCATTCCCGGCGATCTGCTGATCCTCGAGCCGGCATGGCGCAACTTCTTCGAGAGCCCGAAGACGGTGCAGTTCGTCCATCGGCTTGGCGCTTACACGGTATTCGTCGTGGCCTTGTGGCACATGATCGCCACGCGCCGGCGGCTGCCAGGCTCGACGCATGCGCGCCGCGCGACGCTGCTGTTTCTACTGGTGCTGGTGCAGGCCTCGATCGGCGTCGGCACGCTGCTCATGCATGTGCCGTTGCATATGGCGCTGACCCATCAGGGATTTGCGCTGATCGTGCTGGGCTTTGCAGCAGCCCATTGGCGCGGCACCAAGGGCGCCTATCCCTTGCCGACGGGAATAGCGCTCAGGGGCTGATCCCGAGCCGATCTACTGGGTCGGATCAGAAGCTTGCCCGCACCGCCCGGATCGCCTTGACGATCGACATTTCGCGATTCTCCTCGACCGCATTGTCGTCCTCGTGATGCCAGGACGCCGACAGGCATCCATAGGCAATGGCATGATCGAGGATAGCGGTCGGTGTCTGGCTCAGTGTTCTGGCAAAGATCTCGGCCATATCAGCGATCCGCTTCGGATCGAGGCAGAGATCGTCCCGGTCGAGCGGGTTGTAGAACATGTTCGCCGCGTCGAAGCCGGGATCGCCGAGCACGCCCTTCGGATCGATCGCCAGCCAGCCGCGCGGCCCGTGCAGGATGTTTTCGTGATGCAGATCGCCATGCAGGGGCCTGATGTCGTGCGGATCGGCCAGCAGCCGCTCGGCGATGACGGCTGCCTCGACATAGAGGCTGTCAAGGCCGGCGTCGCGATCGGTATTCGCCTTGTCGAACAGGCTGGCGAAGCGTTCCCGGAGCGGCTGAAGCTCGGGCGGGTAGGGGGCTTTCCCCCGTGAAAACAGTTTTGCCATCAGCTCCGCCGCGATTGCGGTCGCGGCAAAGTCGCCCTGTTCGTCGAGAACCTGCTGCAGCAGGGTTTCACCGGCATATTCGAGCAGCATGCTGTGGCCGTCGCGGCCGAGCAGACGCACCGCGCCTTCGCCGCGCCGCCAGGCGAGATAGTGCTCTCCGCGCAACTCGTCGGCGACGTCATCGAAAGGCTTCAGCGCCTTGACGATCGCCGGCGATCCGTCTTCGCGCAAAACCTTCCAGATGCGGCTCGAAAAGGTCTCGGCAATGAGTTCGGGCGCGCTGACTTTCCAGCGCGCCGGAAAGGCTGGCGTGTCCATCAGAGGCCGAGCATCAGATCCATGTTCTGGACGGCGGCACCCGAGGCGCCCTTGCCGAGATTGTCGTAGACCGCCAGCAGCAGGGCCTGCGCCCGTTTGTCGTTGGCGAAGACATAGACCTTCATCCGGTTGGTGCCGTTGTAGATCTCCGGATCGATCTCCGGCATGCGCTCCGAATGCGCATAGGGCGCCACCTCGACCACACCGCCCTTGATGGCGGCGAAATGGTCGGCAATCGCCGCATGCAGCTCCGCACCGGTCGGCACATGGTCGAGGCCGCCGAGTTGCAATGGCACCACGGTGATCATGCCTTGCGCGAAATTGCCGACCGCCGGCTGCATGATCGGATCATGCGACAGCCTTGCATAGGCCCTCAATTCCGGCACGTGCTTGTGCTGCAGGGTGAGGCCGTAAGGCAGGAATTCCGAGGCGTCCTCGCCCTTGGCGACGTAGTCCTCGATCATCGGCCGTCCGCCGCCCGAATAGCCCGAAATGCCGTTGACGGTGATCGGAAAATCCGCCGGCAGCAGGCCTGCTGTGACCAGCGGCCGCAGCGTCGCGATCGGTCCCTGCGGCCAGCAGCCTGGGTTGGCGACGCGCTTTGCCGAGGCAATCGCCTTTGCCTGGTCCTTGTCCATCTCGGCGAAACCATACGCCCAGCCCTCCGCCACGCGATGCGCGGTCGACGCATCGATGACCCTGGTGGTGTCGTTGGCGATCAGCGAGACGCTTTCCTTCGCCGCGTCGTCGGGCAGGCACAGGATAGCGACATCGGCGGCATTGAGGAACTCGGCACGTGCCGCCGTTTCCTTGCGACGCTCGGTGGGGATGGAAATGATCTCCAGATCACCGCGCTCGGCAAGCAGCGCCCTGATCTGCAGGCCGGTGGTGCCGTGTTCGCCGTCGATGAAGATTTTCGGTTTCATGGGTTGTTCAAATTCCCTGAGTTTTCAATACTGTATGCCCTGGCCTTGAATCACTGCGGCACCATTGTGATTGCCGTTGTTCAGCTCTTCAAGCCGGGCTTTCCGTTCAGCAAGCAGACCGAGATACTGCATGGCCACCATCGAGCCGGCGATTGCCGTTATATCGGCGTGATCATAGGCCGGCGCAACCTCTACGACATCGGCGCCGACAATATCGATCTGGTTGAGCTGGCGCAGCGTCGACAGGATCTTGGCCGAGGACGGCCCGCCGGCAACCGGCGTGCCTGTGCCGGGCGCATAGGCCGGATCGAGGCAGTCGATGTCGAAGGTGAGATAGGTCTTTTTGCCGCCGGTGCGGTCGACAATGGCGTAGGCAATGTCGGACGCCCGCATCTCCTCGATTTCATGGCCATGGAGGATCTTGATGCCGAACGTGTCGGGCGCATGGGTGCGGATGCCGATCTGGATCGACCGGTCGGGATCGATGATGCCTTCCTTGACGGCGCGACCGACGAAGGAGCCGTGGTCGATGCGCTTGCCGTCGTCCGGCCAGGTGTCCTGGTGGGCGTCGAACTGCACCAAAGCGAGCGGACCATGGATGGCGGCATGCGCCTTGAGTAGTGGCCAGGTGACGAAATGATCGCCGCCGAGCGTCAACAGGAAGGCGCCTGATTTGAGGATCTTCGCCGCTTCGCGCTCGATCGTGCCGGGCGTCTTCTGATGGTTGCCCGAATCGAGCAGGCAATCGCCATAGTCGACGACCGCCAGATGCTCGAACAGATCGCGTGAAAAGGGATACTGCGGGTCGTTGTCGAGGATCGCCGAGGCACGGCGGATCGCCTGCGGCCCGAAGCGGGCGCCAGGCCGGTTGGTGACGGCGGCATCGAAGGGAATACCCCACACCACCGCATCCGCGCCCTTCACGTCCTTGGTGTATTTGCGCCGCATGAACGACAGCGCGCCGGAATAGGTCGGCTCGAACGCGGCGCCCGTTTTGGAACGGGCGGTGAAGGCGTTGTCGATGGTGTGGTTCGCCATTACGGATCCTCGTTTTTCATCGGGTTGCAACAACTACAGAACCGGCACGGAAGATGCCAGTCATAGCTTGGCGAGACGGAATGGCGCTGCCCGAGTGCCACGGCAAGACAGGATTGTATCATCATGACCCAGACCGCGTTTCTCAACCCCACCCGTGCCGCGGCGTCGACCCACACCGGCACGGTCGCCGGCGAACGCTTCCTGGTCCTCGATTCGTGGCGCGGCATCTGCGCGCTTCTGGTGGCGCTGTTTCACTTTCCTACCGGTTCGACGATTTCGCAAAGCGCCTTCATCGGTTCGTCCTACCTGTTCGTCGATTTCTTCTTCGTCCTTTCCGGCTTCGTCATCGCCAGCAGCTACGGCGATCGGCTCAACCAGCCGGGACAGGTCGCGCGTTTCGCCCTGGTCCGTTTCGGCCGCATCTACCCGCTGCATCTGCTCATGCTTGCCGCCTTCGCCGGTTTCGAGCTGCTGCGGCTGATGCTGCCGCAATTGCACGGCACGGGGGCTGCCCCCTTCACCGGCGGCTTCGACCTCAACAGCCTGCTTGCCAATCTCCTTCTGCTGCAGGGTGTCGGCTTCGAGGATCAATTGACCTGGAATGCGCCGAGCTGGAGCATTTCGGCCGAGTTCTTCGCCTATCTCCTGTTTGCCGGCGTGGTCTTCGTCGCCGGCGCGCGCGCCTGGATATGGTTCGTCGCGGCCGCCGTCACCGCGCCGCTGTTCCTGCTCGGCTTCTCGACCCATCATATGGATGTGTCCTTCGATTTCGGCTTCATCCGTTGCCTGTACGGCTTCTCGCTCGGCGCCTTGCTGGCCTGGTTTCAGCATGATTCCATCGCAGGGGCGCGACAGGCTCTCGCCAGGGGCGGCCCGCGGATGGACTGGACCCTTGCCGAAATCGTCATGGTGGCCGTCATCGTGCTTTTCGTTTCGCTGGCGGGCGACAATGACTTCGGCATCGCGGCACCCCTGGTGTTCGCGCTGGCGCTGTTTCTGTTCGCCCATGAGGGTGGCTGGATCAGCGCCTTGCTCAGAGCCCCGTTCATGCTGACGCTCGGCGCGCTGTCCTATTCGATCTACATGGTCCACATCTTCGTCCAGGCGCGCCTGATCAACGTCGCGGGGCTCGTCGAGCGCAAGCTCGGCCTTGGCCTGATCGGCGACTTCATGCTGCGCGGCCAGCCTGCCACCGGCTTCGGTGCCGGCTGGACGGGGGCGGTGGCGATCGTCGTCATGCTCGCCGCTACCATTGCCGCCTCCTGGATCACCTGGCGTTTTGTCGAGATGCCGGCCATGGCGTGGTTCCGCAGGCTCTCGAAACGCATCTGACGCACCTGCTGCGAGTATTCCGCTAGCCGGCTTCGTTCACCCAGATGTCACGGGCGTCGCCTATCCGGGTGTCGATCCGGCAAGGAGCGATTCTCGATGCGGACCATCTGGCTGAGTTTTCTGCTTTACACGGCCGTGGCAGCCGCCTCTGGCCAGGCCTTGGCCGGCGAGACCCGCGCCAGACAGATCCTCGACCGCTTCGAGCATGCCAACCAATGGCGCGATCACGTCATGGTGGCTGCGCATCGCGCCGGCAGCATGCAGGCCGGCAAGACGCTCTACGCGGAAAATTCGATTGCCGCCGTGGAGGGCTCGATCGCCATGGGCGCCGAAATCGTCGAGGTCGACATCAGGCGCTCGAAGGACGGCGAGTTCGTCGTCATGCATGACAGCTGGCTCGACCGCACCACGACCTGCAAGGGCGAGGTGGTCATGTACACGCTGGCCGAACTGAAGACATGCCGGCTGGTGGTCGAGGGCACCGGTGCGGCGACAAGTGAAACAGTCTCGACGCTGCACGAGATGCTGATGGCGACCAGAAACCGCATCCTCATCAACCTCGACAACAAGCTCGACGTCGGCGCCCTCCCGGGCATGATTGCGGTCGCTCGCGGTCTCGGCATGGCCGAACAGGTCATCGTCAAGGAGAACCTGTGGAATTCACAACGGATTTCCACGGTCAAGGCCGCCATGGAGACCATTGGCGGCGGCTTCCAGTTCATGCCGATCATCGCCGATGACGCGGTGCATGACGCCGGTTTCGCCGGGACGGTCGACCGCGCCTTCTCGCCGCGCGCGATCGAGTTGATCAACTGGCGGGCAGGCGCCGAGACGCTGACCGAGACGGGCGGGCCGCTGTTCAGCACGCGCATGCGCGCGGCCGCAGTCAGGGGCAACTGGCACATCTGGGCCGACACCTACGCCATCGCCAACAAACCGGGCGGCTTCCTCGCCGGCGGCCGCGGCGACGAACTGGCGGTGCAGGCCAGCCTGCCGCGCGAAAGCTGGGGTTTCTGGGCCGATCGCGGCGCCACCATCATCCAGACCGACGAGCCGAAGGCGGCAATCGACTGGCTGGCCGCGAATGGTTTTCGCGTGCCTTATGCCGACGAGGCGCGGCCGGTTGAGCCGGCGAATACGGCGAGCATCAATTAAGCGGCGGCTGACGCTGCCAATCTCCCTCACGAGGGGGGAGATTGGTTAGCTTCAAGCCGCTAGCGCCACGCCGTCCAGTTCGCTAAGCGCATCCTGTGGCAATTCCAGTTCAGCCGCAGCGAGGTTCTCCCCGAGATGCCCGACCGACGATGTGCCGGGGATCAGCAGGATGTTGGGCGCGCGGCGCAGCAGCCAGGCGAGCGCGACCTGCATTGGCGTGGCGCCGAGGCGCGCCGCGATTTCCGACAGGGTGGAGGATTGCAGCGGGTTGAAGCCGCCGAGCGGGAAGAACGGCACATAGGCGATGCCATCGCGGGCAAGATCGTCGATCAGGGCATCGTCGCCGCGATGCGCCAGATTGTACTGGTTCTGCACGCAGACGATCTCGGCGATCCCCCGTCCTTGCGCGATCTGCGCCGGCGTCACGTTGCTCAGCCCGATGTGCCTGACCAGACCCTGTTGTTGGAGCTCGGCCAGCACGGTGAGCGGCGCTTCGATCGATCCCTCGGCGGGGCCATGGGTATCGAACATGATGCGTAGGTTGACGACATCGAGCACCTCGAGCCCGAGATTGCTGAGATTGTCGTGTACCGCCTGGGTGAGCTCTTCCGCGGAAAAGGCCGGCAGCCACGATCCATCCGCGCCGCGCCGGGCACCGATCTTGGTGACGATGACGAGATCTTGGGGGTAGGGCGCCAGCGCCTCGCGGATCAGCCGGTTGGTGACGTGCGGACCGTAGAAGTCGCTGGTGTCGATATGGTCGACGCCTTGCGCAATCGCCTCGCGCAGCACGGCCAATGCCGCGTCATGATCCTTGGGCGGCCCGAACACGCCGGGTCCCGCGAGTTGCATGGCACCGTAGCCGAGCCGCTTCACGGTGCGGCTGCCAAGCTTGAAGGTGGCGGGGGCGAAGGTGCCGGATTGTTGGATGTTGGACATGATTGATCTCCTATGAGGAGGCAGAGATAGGCGCTGCCCAACCTCGTGATAATCCGGTACAATCCACACAGGCCGTGCGGAATGGCGAACAATGATGGACCTCAGCGATCTGAATGCTTTCGTGGCGGTGGCGCGCGCCGGCGGCTTTCGCGACGGCGCGCGTGCGAGCGGCGGCAGCGCCTCCGGCCTGAGTGAGGCGGTGCGTCGCCTGGAAGTGCAGCTCGGTGTCAGGCTGTTCAACCGCACGACGCGCAGCGTTGTCCCAACCGAGGCGGGCCTCAGCCTTCTGGAGCGGCTCGGCCCGGCGCTGTCGGAGGTGGAGGCGGCGCTGGACGTGGTGAACGGTTTTCGCGACAGGCCGGCGGGCTCGTTGCGTCTCAACGTGCCGGTCAGTGCTGCGCGGCTGATATTGCCCGACATCGTCCCTGGTTTCCTCGCCGCCTATCCTGGTATCCGGCTGGAGGTGATCGCCGACGAGAACTTCGTCGACGTGCTGGCGGCCGGCTGTGACGCCGGCATCCGCTATGACGAGCGGCTGGAACAGGACATGATCGCGGTGCCGATCGGGCCGCGCGTGCAGCGTTTCGCCACCGCCGCCAGCCCTGCCTATCTTGCTCGCCATGGGCGCCCGCAACACCCGAGCGACCTGCTTGGCCACTCCTGCGTGCGTGGGCGCTTTGCCAGCGGTGCGATGCTGCCGTGGGAATTCGAGCGAGACGGCGAGGTGGTGCGGGTCGATCCGACAGGCCCCTTGATCGTGCGGATCGGCGGGGCGACGGATCTTGCCGTCGACGCCGCTATTGCCGGCACCGGCATCATCGGCCTCTTCGAGGGCTGGCTGCGCCCTTACTTCGACAGCGGCGCTCTTGAGCCCGTGCTCGAACCGTGGTGGCAGAGTTTTCCCGGACCGTTTCTCTATTATCCCGGCCGGCGCCTGGTTCCGGCCCCGCTGCGGGCGTTCATCGACTATATCAAGGGCGGCAAGGCCTGACCTGTTTCCGGCGCCATCACCCCACCCGGCGCTTCGCGCCGACCTCCCCATTGGGGAGGTAGGGCGCCGCGCTCTTCTAGCTCCCCTCGATGGGAAGGTCGCGCCGTAGGCGTGGGTGGGGTGACTGCCGAGCCGCAAACAAAAAGGCCGCCCGGAGGCGGCCTTTTCGATTGTCTGAAGCTGCGAAGTGCTTAGCGCTTGGAAAACTGGAAGCTACGACGGGCCTTGGCCTTGCCGTACTTCTTGCGCTCGACGACGCGGCTGTCGCGGGTCAGGAAGCCGCCCTTCTTGAGCACGGCGCGCAGCGTCGGCTCGTAGTAGGTCAGCGCCTTGGAGATGCCGTGACGCACGGCGCCAGCCTGGCCGGAGAGACCGCCGCCGACGACTGTCGCGACGATGTCGTACTGGCCGGCGCGGTTGGAGGCGATGATCGGCTGGTTGAGGATCATCTGCAGGACCGGACGCGCGAAATAGGTCGCGAATTCCTTGTCGTTGACGATGATCTTGCCGGAACCCGGCTTCACCCAGACGCGCGCAATGGCGTTCTTGCGCTTGCCGGTGGCATAGGCGCGGCCCGACTTGTCGAGCTTCTGGACGTGGACGGGGGCCGCCGGCTGGGTATTGGTGTTGCCGGTGGCGGCGCCCAGTTCTGCGAGCGAGGAAAGCTCAGCCATCTTATGCGACCTTCTTGTTCTTGGCGTTCAGCTTGGCCACGTCGAGCACGACGGGCTGCTGGGCGACATGCGGATGCTCGGCGCCTGCATAGACGCGCAGGTTCTTCATCTGGCGACGGCCGAGCGGGCCACGCGGGACCATGCGCTCAACGGCCTTCTCGACGACACGCTCGGGGAAACGACCCTCGAGCAGCTGGCGCGCGGTGCGCTCCTTGATGCCGCCTGGGTGGCCGGTGTGCCAGTAATAGACCTTGTCGGTGAATTTCTTGCCGGTGAACACCACCTTGTCGGCATTGATGACGATGACGTTGTCGCCGTCGTCGACGTGCGGGGTGAAGGTCGGCTTGTGCTTGCCGCGGAGATGATTGGCGATGACAGTGGCCAGACGACCGACGACGAGACCTTCGGCGTCGATCAGGATCCACTTCTTCACCACATCCGCAGGCTTCTGCGAAAAGGTTGTCATGTTTTCTGCTCTCGGTTTTGACCTTCATAAGAGAAGGCGTTTCTTGTTGCTTGGATTGGCGAAAGGCGCTTGCCCGCCGCCAATAACAAAACGGCGGCCTTTGCGGGCCGCTGCTTCGTGGAGGCTTATAGGCGAGGGTGGTGACCGCGTCAAGGCGAACGAAAAGGTAGATATCAGGTAAAATGTAGCAAAAACAATAACTTGAACAAAAGGTATTATTTTACCACATCACCATTCCGCTTCGGCGGGATCGAATAGGTGCCGGTGGCATGCGCCACCGTGTCTCCGTCTGGGCCGGCAACGATGTCGATGTCGAACACCATCAGGCTCTTTCCCAGCTTCAGGATGCGGCAATGGCCGTCGATCGGTCCTGCCTCGGCCTTGCGCACGAAATTGATGTCGAGGTTGACGGTGACCGAAAGCGCATCCGGCCCGGCATGGCTGAGCACGCAGACGTAGCCGCCAATGTCGGCCAGCGTGAACAGCGAGGGGCCGGACACCGTGCCGCCGGGACGCAAATGCCGTTCGCCGGCGTTGAGCCGCACGGTGCAGCCGCCCGGGAACACGTCGATCGCCTCGAAATATTTGAACTGCTCATTGAGCTGCGGATAGACGGTTTCCATCAGCGCATTGACTTGTTGCGCGGTCAGCACGGGCTTGAGGTTGGTCTGAGCGGGCATGTCTTAGTCTCTCGCTTTGCGCCAGGCCTGTATGAGCGCAGCGCGGCATTTCTGACAACCTTCGTCCCCTGGCGCAAGCGATCGGTGTTGGACGAAACCTGATCCGGTATTAAATAGTCTGGCAGCCCCAGCGGAATCGCGGAGAACCTTATCCATGGCCGAAATCCTTGCCATCAAGCCTGCCGCCGTTGAGGGTCCGGTGGTTGCACAACTGGACAAGGGCGTGCTGCGCCTCACACTCGCCAATCCGCCTGCCAACGCGCTGTCGCTGGCGGTGATGGCGGCGCTGACGGCCGAACTCGAGCGCGCCAGGGCCGACAAGGCCGTTCGCGTCATCGTCTTGTCGGCTGCCGGCAAGGTGTTCTGCGCCGGCCACGATCTCAAGGAAATGACCGCGCGCCGCACTGACGCCGATCATGGCAAGGCCTTTTTCGCAGAGACGTTTGCCGCTTGTGCGACGCTGATGCAGGCGATCGTGCGTCATCCAGTGCCTGTCATCGCCGAGGTTGACGGCCTGGCCACCGCCGCCGGGCTGCAACTGGTCGCCAGCTGCGACCTGGCGATCGCTTCGCATGAGGCGACCTTCTGTACGCCGGGTGTCAACATCGGCCTGTTCTGCTCGACGCCGATGGTGGCGCTGTCGCGCAACGTCTCGCGCAAGCATGCGATGGAGATGCTGTTGACCGGCGAGACCATCGATGCGGCAACCGCCAAGGAATTCGGCCTGGTCAACCGCATCGTGCCGCGCGAATACCTGAATCAGATCGTCACCAAATACGCGCAAACCATTGCTTCCAAATCATCTTTGGTGGTCAAGACGGGCAAGGAGGCGTTTTACGCGCAGGCCGAAATGGGGCTGGCGGATGCTTACACCTATACCGGCCGGATCATGGTCGAAAACATGCTCGCGCGCGACGCCGAGGAAGGCATCGGCGCCTTCATCGGCAAGCGCAAGCCGGAATGGACGGACGAATAGGAGCAGCACCATGGAGCCGCGAATCTCTATCATTACCATCGCCACCGATGATCTGGACCGCGCGGTGCGCTTCTACGAGGCTATGGGCTTGAAGCGGCATGCCGGTATCACCGACGGTGTCGCCTTCTTCCAGATGGGCGGCGTCATTCTTGGTCTGTTCCCACGTGCCAGCGCAGAAGAGGATTCCGGCATCGCCTTCGCCGCGGCGCCATCGGCGGTCTACCTCGCCTACAACACCCGCTCCGACGCCGAAGTCGACGACGTGCTCGCCAGGGCGGAAAAAGCCGGCGGCCGCATCGTCAAGCCGGCCGGCCGCGCCTTCTGGGGCGGCTGGTACGGCTACTTCGCCGACGCCGACGGGCATGTCTGGGAAGTGGCGCACAATCCGGCCTTTCCGATCGCCGAAGACGGCACGATTTCGCTACCTGGCTGATGGCCCATCGCAAGCAGCTGACGCGGCTCAAGGCTCCCTATCTGAAGCGCATCCTGCTCGATGCCGTGCGGGTCGAGGATTGGGAAAAATATCCATGGAACCTGCCGCTGTTTCGCGGCCACGACTTCGAACTCGAATTCACCACGCCGATCACCATCATCGTCGGCGAGAACGGCACCGGCAAATCGACGCTGCTCGAGGCGATCGGTGCGCTGGCCGGCTATGACGAAGCCGGTGGCGGCAAGGGATATAGGCCGGTCGACCATTCCAGCGCCATCGACAAGAGCGGTGCTGCGCTGGCAAACACGTTCCGTGGCCACTGGCTGCCGAAAGTCACTGCCGGCTGGTTCTTTCGTGCCGAATCCTTCTACTCCGTGGCCCGATATCTCGATCAGGCGGCACTGGAAGACCCTTTCAGGCCCCCGCCGCCGGACTTCCTGTCCTGGTCGCATGGCGAGGGCTTTATCCGTTTTTTCGAGGAGCGCTGCCGCAGGCAAGGCATCTACATCCTCGACGAACCCGAAAGCGCACTGTCGCCGACGCGACAGATCGAGCTGCTCAAGATGCTGCGGCGCATGGACCAGTCGGGCACCGCGCAAGTGATCATGGCGACGCATTCGCCGCTGCTGATGGCTTGTCCTGGCGCGCGGCTGTTCCGCATCAGCCGGTTCGGGCTCGATCCCACGGATTTCAGCGATACCGATCATTTTCGCATGATGCGCGACTTCTGCACCGATCCGCAGGCCTTTATGGAGGAAGCGCTGCGGGAGGATGACGCGTGAGCGCCGGCGATGATGACCTCAACTGGCGCGTCGAGCAGGCGTGCCGCGAAGGCTGGCCGGCGGCGACCGAGACGTTGGTTGATGGCTGGCTTCTGCGGCGATCGGGCGGACGGATCCGGCGTACCAATTCGGCCAATCCCTTGCGCGGCGAGCGTGGCGCGCCTGATGCAGTCATCGACGCCGCCGAGTCCTTCTACATCGGCCACGGCCAGACGCCCTTGTTTCGGGTTCCAGGCATCGCCGGCGAGCTCGAAGCCGCTCTCGACCATCGCGGCTACCAGCCGGAAGGCGGCACGATCCATCTCCATGCCGGGATCGGCGACCTGGCTGAATTTCGCGATGAGCAGGTCACCGTTTTGAAGGTGCCGGGCGAGGACTGGCTCGCGGCGCGGTTCCGCATGGGAGCCTTTGACGACGCCGAGCGCCGCATCTTTCGCGAGATGACGGGCTGATCGTCGGCGACCGGGCGTTTGTGTCCTATGAACGCGACAGCCAAATTGCCGCCCTGGCCTATGGTGTCATCCGCAATGGCCTGCTTGTGGTGGAATCGGTTGAAACCGATGGCCGTTTCAGGCAGCAAGGCCTGGGCCGCAAAACCGTCGGCGGCCTCATCGGCTGGGCGCGGCGGGCAGGGGCTCACGCCGCATGCTTGCAGGTGGTGGCCGACAACACACCGGCCCGCGCACTCTATGCCTCGCTTGGGTTCAGCCGTGAACTTTACCGATACCACTACCGTAGGAAGCCGCATGAACCACGATAGCTACGACAACACTTACATTGCCGGCATCCTCAATTCGGTGAAGACCGTTGCCATGGTCGGCGCGTCCGCCAATGATGTGCGGCCAAGCTATTTCGTGCTGAAATATCTGCTGGCCAAGGGATTTTCGGTGTTTCCGATCAATCCTGGCCAGGCCGGCAAGGAGATCCTCGGCCGGATGACCTATGCGAGGCTCGCCGATATTCCGGAGCCGATCGACATGGTCGACATTTTTCGCGCGCCGGCGGCGGTGCCCGGCATCGTCGACGAGGCGTTGCGGCTCGATCCCTTGCCGAAAGTGATCTGGATGCAGCTTGGCGTGCGCCATGACGAAGCAGCCGCGCGCGCCGAGGCCGCCGGCATCAAGGTGGTGATGAACCGCTGCCCCAAGATCGAATATGGCAAGCTGTCCGGCGAGATCGGTTGGACCGGCGTCAATTCCGGCGTGCTGTCGTCGAAGAAGCCGCTGATGCGGTCGGGATTCCAGAGTTTTGGCGTGCGGCAGAAGTAGTGCACGTCGCTCAAAAGTGCGCAGCGGTTTTGGGATAACGACGTGCACCAAAAGCAAGGCCTGACGCGCGATGCGCCTTAGGCGCAAAATTATTCCTTAGGCCAGCGCATTTTCTCGGGCCTCGGCCGCAGATCGCTAGCCGAAGGGTATTTTCTTCTTTGCATTCGCGCTCATGCTTCGCCAAGAATGCCCGGCGATTTCAAGAGTTTCAAAAGGGAGGTTTTCAGTGACCCGCACGCCAGGTTTCAACACGCTCGCCGTCCACGCCGGTGCCAAGCCCGATCCGGCGACCGGCGCGCGCGCCACGCCGATCTACCAGACGACCTCCTTCGTCTTCGACGATGCAGACCATGCCGCGTCGCTGTTCGGGCTGAAGGCCTTCGGCAACATCTACACCCGCATCATGAACCCGACCCAGGCGGTGCTGGAAGAGCGCATGGCGGCCCTTGAAGGCGGCACGGCGGCACTCGCGGTCGCCTCCGGCCATGCGGCGCAGGTGATCGTGTTCCACAATCTGATGCAGCCGGGCGACAATTTCGTCGCGGCCAACAAGCTTTACGGCGGTTCGATCAACCAATTCGGCCATGCCTTCAAGAATTATGGCTGGGAGGTGCGATGGGCCGACACCAACGATATCTCGACCTTCGAAAGCCAGATCGACGACAGGACCAAGGCGATCTTCATCGAAAGCCTCGCCAATCCGGGCGGCACCTTCGTCGACATCGAGAAGATCGGCGACATCGCGCGCAAGCACGGCCTGCCGCTGATCGTCGACAACACACTGGCCTCGCCCTACCTCATCCGGCCGATCGAGCATGGCGCCGACATCGTCGTCCATTCGCTGACCAAATTCATCGGCGGTCACGGCAATTCGATCGGCGGCGCCATCGTCGACGGCGGCACCTTCGACTGGTCGAAATCGGGCAAATACCCGATGCTGTCGGAACCGCGCCCTGAATATGGCGGCCTCGTTCTGCACGAAACCTTCGGCAATTTCGCCTTCGCCATTGCCGCGCGCGTGCTTGGCCTGCGCGACCTCGGCCCGGCGATCTCGCCGTTCAACGCATTCCTGATCCTGACCGGCCTGGAAACCTTGCCGCTGCGCATGCAGCGCCACTGCGATAACGCCGTGACGGTTGCTGCCTGGCTGTCCAATCATCCCAAGGTCGCGTCGGTGAACTACCCCGGCCTGCCCTCGGACAAGAACAATGCACTGCAGAAGAAGTACTCACCACTTGGCGCCGGCGCCGTGTTCACCTTCGCGCTGAAGGGCGGCTATGACGCCGGCGTCAAATTCGTCGAGGCGCTCGAACTGTTCTCGCATCTGGCCAATGTCGGCGACACCAAGTCTCTGGTCATCCACCCGGCCTCGACCACGCACCGCCAGCTATCCGACGAGCAGAAGGTCAAGGCTGGCGCAGGACCGGACACGGTGCGGCTGTCGATCGGCATCGAGGACGTCAACGACATCGTCGCCGACCTCGAACAGGCGCTCGCCAAGGTCTGATTCTTTTACCCTCCCCCTTGTGGGGAGGGTCGGCGCGCAGCGCCGGCGTGGGGGTGAGCCGGCGGATTGCCGGCTCTTTCATGGAGAACAAGTCTTGTCCGTGCACTACTTGACGATATCGACCGACAGCGTCGAACCCGAATCTGGCGCGCCGGCGCCGGATCGGCTGATCTCGGGCGATCCCAAATTCCGCACCTGGAATGTCGAGGAGCGGGAGGGCGGCCTCTACGCCGGCATCTGGGAATCGACCCCCGGCAAATGGCGCATCGCCTATGACGAATGGGAGTTCTGCCACATCCTGTCCGGCGTTTCGGTGGTGACGGAGGACGATGGGCAGGCGCGCACCGTCAAGGCCGGCGACAGTTTTGTGCTCAGGCCCGGCTTCAAGGGCAGCTGGGAAGTGCTTGAAACGACTCGCAAGGAGTATGTGATCAAGCTCTGATCGCTTTCATGAACAATAACAGCGGAGAGCTTGCGCTAGTTTGAAATTCCAGTACAATTAGGTATGGATGCATATAAAATAGCTGTCACTATTGCTTGTATATTTGCGGATGTCTGGATCATAAATTTTTGCATTTCAGTTGTGTTTCCAGCGATCAAATCAGGAATCTATCCTGCGCCCGGTAGGGTCTACCTGCGAGAAATGCACCCGAAGAGATTTTGGTTGGCGATAGTGTTCTTTCCAACGTTGGCGGTTTTTGCGGTGGCCTCGACGATACTGCTGGTATTTAGCATTTGAGGGAAAGTATCGGCCTCCAATAGAGGTTTCCCGCAAGAATCCGAATTTCATTGTCCCGGCTATCTCGGCTCCTCGGTCTGTCGCCAGCGTGCCGGTTTGTCTACTTCGCCGGAAACTGGCTAAGGTAGGCTTCCGAGGCCTTGTCGTGGAAAGTCAGCACGTCGGCGTCCTGCGCCTCGATGTCCGCGTCGGAGATCTCGTCGCGATAATACTGCACCATGAGATCGAGTCCCTCCTGGCTGATGCCCTGCGTCGGCATCTCGCGGGCGAGGCAGCCGCACAGGGTGAGCGCACGGTCCGGTGATCCGATCTTGTGGTTGGTGAGAATGAAATCCTGCGCCGGACAGGCATCGAGAAAGCCGTCAAAACTCAACTTCTGCTGCGGCTGGTCGCCATGGTTGAAATAGGCTGGCGGCCATTGGTTCTTGCCGCTGGCGACATCGCAGCCGGTGCCGACATCCTTGGCACTGTTCTGGACGGCAAGCAGCGCCGTCCACTTTTCACCCGTCGGATATTCGAAGTTTTCTGCCAGCGACGCGGTGTACATGTCGAGATCGGCCTGCGTGAGGCTGGTTACCTGAAACCGGTTGAGCTGGCACTGGCATTCGGCGCTCACGCGCTCGGCTTCGCCCTCCGCCGGCTGCTCGTTGGATTTGCTTTTCTGGCAAGCCGCCAGGAAGGCCGCGCCGTCGAGCGACGAGGCCGGGAAGGCGGAGGCGTCGAGATAGCGCTTGCCGTCCCAGCCGATCGTCATCTGGTCGGACTGCATGTCAAGAAAACCGTTTCGCTTGAAGGCGCTGAGCCCGATCTTGTCCTGCGGCACCAGCCTCGCCCCCGGAATGTCGCCGAGAACCCTCCTGGTAGCTGTCGCCTTCCAGGACAAACAGGAAGTTGCCGCAGTTGGTGCCATCACAGCCGGGCGCATGGCGATAGGCGAAAATCTCCGGAAAACCGTCGAGGTTGAGATCGACCTCGATGGCAAAGGATGTCGGCGGCAGGCCCTTCGACCCGGTCTGCCGCTCCAGCAGAACCGTCGCCATTTTCTGGGCGATGGCCATGCTGTTTTGCCACGGGATGTTTTCCGGCTGCTGCTGGGCGGCCGCGATCTCAGGGAATGCGCACGCCAGCGCCAGGGCAAACAACGTCGCCCGTATCGAAAACAATCTCATATCGCAGCCCCTGGCTCGCGATCGTCAGAAGCCGACGGCAAGCGTCTCCAGCCCGTGGAAGTGATAAGTGTCGCGGAAGCTTGGGGTTTCGGCAAGATGCAGCTCTGGGTGGCGTTCGAACAGGGTTTTCAGCGACACCTGCAATTCGAGCCGGGCCAGCGGCGCGCCGATGCAGAAATGGATGCCGGCACCGAACGATACGTTCTTCTGGTCCGCGCGATCGGGCCGGAAGGCTTGCGGTACTGCAAAGGCGCGCGGATCGTGATTGGCCATCCCCAGCAGCAGCCCGATCGTCTGGCCCGGCTGCACGACGATGCCGGGCGAGAGTTCGATCTCCTGATAAGCGTAGCGTGTGAACATATGCAGCGGCGCATCGAAGCGCAGGCATTCCTCGACCGTTGCCGCGGTCGCTTCGGGTGAGCCGAAGAAGCGGCTGACATCGCCGCCTTGCATAAGGATCGAACGGACGGCGTTGCCGGTCTGATGCACGGTCGCCTCATGACCGGCATTGAGCAGCAGGATCGTCGAGGACACCATCTCGTCCTCCGACAGTTTCTGGCCGCCCTCTTGCGCCGAGATCAGCAGCGACAGCAGGTCGTCGCCGGGGTTCTTGCGGCGCTCGGTGACGTAGCCGCGCAGGAAATCGGCGAACTCGCCAGCGGCTCGGTTGGCCGTCTCTTCGATCTCGCGGGTGCGGCCATGGATGTACATGGCGACCATCTGGTGCGACCAGTCGAGCAGTTGCGGCCCCATCTCGACCGGCACGCCGAGCATTTCGGCAATGATGGTGATCGGCAAGGGCGCCGCGAAGGCCGGCAGCAGGTCGACTGTCTTGCCCGGGTCGAAACGGTCGATCAGTTCGTTGGCGAGCGCTTCGACGCGCGGCCGCAGCCGTTCGACCTGACGTGAGACGAAGGCACGGTTCACCAGTGTTCTGAGCCGCGTGTGCACGGGTGGCTCCAATTCCAGCATCGAATTGGCTTCGATGCCGTCGAAAGCCCTGAGATGGCTACGGTCCTGTCCGATACCGCGACTGTCTGGAATGCCGGCCGGATTCTGGCGGCCGAAACGGCGGTCGCGCAGCAGCCGGTTGACGTCGTCGAAGCCGCCAAAGCACCAGAAGCCGAATTCTTCCCAGAAGAAGGCATTCGATAGGCCGTGGAGGAAAGCATAGGCATCATAAGGGTTTTGAAAAAAAGCCGGCTCGTGCGGGTCGAGCCGCAGATGTCGAGTGGCTGGATCAAAGGCCAGGGCAGGTGGCGTCAATTTGCTCATGCCAGACCAATAGCGCGGCTTGCCAGCCTGGTTCCAGACCGTATGTTGGCGCCCGCAATCCAATACGTTGAGCCAGCCGACCGGCTGCGGAAAGTCTGATTTGATGAAGGTGATCGTTGTCGGTGCGGGTATTGCCGGCCTCTCGACCGCGTGGTCGCTGGTCAAGGCGGGTCACAGCGTTTCGATCGTCGAGCAGGGGCCGATCCCAAACCCGTTGGCCGCCTCGGGCGACCACCACCGCATCATCCGCCGCGCTTACCGCGCGGGGACCGGCTACGGCCGGCTGATCACCGAAGCCTACCAGGCCTGGGACGAGATGTGGGCCGACCTCGGCGAAAACCATCTCGATCCCAGAGGATTTGTCTGCATTTCGCGCGAGCCCGGCGACGAGGCCGAGGAATATCGCGAGGGCCTGGAAGAAGGCAATTTTCCGTTCGAACTGCTGGAGCCCGATGCAGCCGTGAAACGCTGGCCGTTTCTGGAAGCCGGGTCGTTTCGCTACGCCTATTTCTCGACCGAAGGCGGCGCCCTGCATTGCCGCAAGATCGCGTCCGGCCTGGCAAAGTGGCTGCGCGCCAACGGCGCCAATGTCTACGAAAACAGCAAGGTCGTCGAGGTCGACGCCGAAGCCGGCCACATCGTGCTCGAAAGCGGCGAGACGATGCAGGCCGACCGCATCGTCGTCGCCGCAGGCGCCTGGGTGCTAAAACTGTTTCCGGAACTGGACGGAGAATTGAAGACCTATCGAACCGCACTTGCCTATGTCGAACCGCCGGCCGACCTCAAGGCGGCCTGGCAGGCGGCACCGGTCGTGCTCGATGTCGGCGGCGCGATCGACGGCTATGTGATCCCGCCCTCCGGCGGCGCCGGCATGAAATTCGGTTCCGGGCTGCACAGGGTGCCGACCAGCGACGCCGACTGGAACCGTCAGCCGGTGGCGGGCGAGGGCGAGGCGATCCGCAACCTGTTTTCGCCGCCGATCGCCCGCATCGCGGAGTATCGCGTGACCGAGGTCGTCACCTGCGCCTACACTTTCACATCAGACGAAAAATTCATGGCGCATGGAAAGGGCAAATGCCTTGTTGTCTCGGCATGCTCCGGCCACGGCTACAAGTTCGGCGCGGCGGTCGGCAGGCGCGTTGCCGCTGCTGTCGGCGATGGGGATATCGCCGGTCTGAAGGCATGGCTGCGGGCGGAGGTCGCCTGAAACACGAGGCCAAATCCGCAGCGGTTCAATGATTGAGTTCGTCTGCGGCGGCAATGACTTCGGACACAATCGCCCGAACGTCATCCAAGGTCGTCCTGTGATTGACGAAACACGCCCGCAGCGCGAATTGACCGTTGATCGTTGCATTCGACAGATACACGCGGCCGCGCGCGATCACACGGCGCAGGATCGCTTCATTGTCCTTAGAGCGGTGACGGAAACAGACCGCGCTTAGCGATACCGGCGCAAGCTGCTCAAGCTCCGGCTGTGAAGCGATTGCCTGTGCCAGCATCTGGGCATGGTAGAGATCGCGCGCGATGGCTTCGCGATAGGCACGGCGCCCGTGATACTGCAGCGACATCCAGAGCTTCAGCGCACGGAAGCGCCGAGACAGTTCGATCGACTCTTCAAAGAATGCAAATGCTTCCGTTGGGTCTTCGCTCAATATCCTGACGTAGTCGTCGCTGTGCGAGAAAGTCGTGCGCGCAATGTCTGGGTGGCGATTGAGCAGGCAGCCGCAATCGAGTGGCTGATAGAGCCATTTGTGCGCATCGAGCGACAGCGAATCCGCCAAAGACAGTCCCTGGAACTTTTCCGGGACGGTCAGGGCCGCCAGTCCCCCATAGGCCCCATCGACATGCATCCACAACGCTTCCCTGCGGGCAATGTCTGCGATTTCGGGAAGGGGATCGATCGCACCGGAGATGATGGTGCCGGCCGTGGCCACGATGGCGATGGGCATGTTGCCGATGCCGCGGTCGGCTGCAATAGCTGCCTGGAGGGCATCCGTCCGCATCCTGAATTTGTCGTCGACAGGGATCAAACGGAGATTTTTTCTACCGATCCCCAACAGCGCGACGGCCTTGGGAATGGACATGTGCACTTGCTCGGAAGCATAGATCACGCACGGTCGCACGCCTGTTTCGTTGGCTGGCAGCTTCGCTTCCCGCGCCATCGCCAGGGCCATGAGGTTCGCCGTCGAGCCGCCGCCGCACAGGCTGCCTGTAAATCCGGGGCAACCGACAGCCTCCGCCAACCATTCGACGACGGCGCGTTCGATCGATGTCGCAGCCGGTGCCGAGCGCCACGACGTCACATTCTGATTGAGCACCGCAGCCAGCAATTCCCCCAGCGCGCCGATCGGTTCGCCGGAGCCGACGACATAACCGAAGAACCTGCCGGTTGAAGGCCGCACATGCTCCGCTATCGACTTGAAATCCTGCAAGACTTCCCGACCACGACCGCTCTCCTGCCAAGGCCGCGAGAAGAGTTCCGTCGTCTGTTTGCCGCTGGTCGTGGGATACGTCCGACGTTCCTCGAGGGAGGCCCAATAGCCTTTGGCAAGCGCCAAGGCTTCTTCGGCAAGGTCTGACAATTCCTGATTGGAAATTTCCAGGTCGCGCATGCCCTCAGCCCAACGGAGATCCGCTGCGAAGCAGGGTACGCCATGCGCGCTAATCCTGGCAATGCCTGGGAATATGCACCCGCCGCCAACTGGATGAGCCTTCCCGGACCAACACACGACGCGCGACGGTCTGGTAGGAGGCGGGGACATCGATGACGCGCCTTTGTTCCGGCCGCACCAGCACCTCCTCGGCGATGCTGTCATATTGTGCGGGAATGACGACGCGCCGCGTGCGTTCGGGCTGGATCACGACGGTCTCTGCGACGCGTTCGTAGCGCGCCTTGTGCCATACCTTGCACAGCACCTTGCGGCCATGGATGACGCGCCATTCCCAGGAATAGCCGCCATCGACCCGGACCGTACGGTAGACGGTGCGGGTGACGGCCGGTACGATCTGGTAGGTCACTTGCGCCGGAACGGTCATCACGACGCGCTCGCGCGTGCCATAGATAGGGGCGATATAGTCGACCTGCTGACCGGGCGGACTGATCATCACGTCTTCATAGACCGTGTCATAGACGGCCGGACTGCGGACCGGCTCATAACATTCGACGGCGCGGCCGCCGGCCGCCGTCTGCGAAATCGTGCCGAGCACGGTCAGGCCGGCAATGGTGAAGCATGCGGTTTTCCCGGGCATGGCACTCCCCCTGTTGAACTCTATGCATAAGTTCAACGTTGAATTGTAGAGGAAGCCGTCTCGGAAAAAAGCGGTTTCGGCGCATTTCGTTAAGTGACGCGGTTAAGAAACTGCTACGTTGCGGGGCCGGCGATGCGGCTCCGGACCCGCGGAAGCATCCGCCGCCGCGAATCCTTGGTCAGAAAGCTTGATTCGACTTACCCAGATGGCTAGGAGGGGTCGGCCTTGCACAAGGACGAGCCGGCATCCTA
This sequence comes from Mesorhizobium sp. M7A.F.Ca.US.005.03.1.1, assembly GCF_003997975.1. NCBI lineage: Bacteria > Pseudomonadati > Pseudomonadota > Alphaproteobacteria > Hyphomicrobiales > Phyllobacteriaceae > Mesorhizobium > Mesorhizobium sp. M7A.F.Ca.US.005.03.1.1. The sequence goes on along the minus strand of NZ_RZRO01000024.1, from coordinate 18,609 downwards.
TTTACGGAATAACGATCCAGAACCGATTCTGCCCGATCTGCCGGCATTCCCGGCGCCGGAATCCCACCGCGAGATAAGAGATACCTGATGAAGAACCCCGTCGAAACCTACATGAACCTCGTTCCGATGGTGGTCGAACAGACCAATCGCGGCGAGCGGGCCTACGACATTTTCTCGCGCCTCCTCAAGGAGCGCATCATTTTCATCACCGGTCCGGTCGAGGACGGGATGGCGACGCTGGTCTGCGCGCAGCTTTTGTTCCTCGAAGCTGAGAATCCGAAGAAGGAAATCAACCTTTACATCAATTCGCCGGGCGGCGTCGTCACCTCGGGCATGGCGATCTACGACACCATGCAGTTCATCAAGCCGGCCGTGTCGACGCTCTGCATCGGCCAGGCGGCTTCGATGGGTTCGCTGCTCCTGACTGCCGGTCACAAGGACATGCGCTTTGCCACGCCGAACGCCCGCATCATGGTTCACCAGCCTTCCGGCGGCTTTCAGGGCCAGGCATCCGACATCGAGCGCCATGCCCTGGATATCATCAAGCTGAAGCGTCGCCTCAACGAGGTCTACGTCAAGCACACCGGCAAGAGCTATGAAGAGATCGAGAAAACGCTCGACCGCGACCATTTCATGACCGCCGACGAAGCCAAGGATTTCGGCCTCATCGACAAGGTCATTTCGTCGCGCGAGGCGGCCGAAGGGGCGCTGGCATAAAGGCAAGTTGGCAGTTGGATGGCACCATCACGCGCTTTTGGCGCGTCTTGCGGCATTTCGGCCACAATTGGCTGTTCCCTCGGGGGACAGGATTGCCTACGTTAAGGCTATGTTGAGTTTCGGCGGCTTAGCTTTATGCGGGGTTGTCGCGAATCATTGCCACGTTTTCTGATTTGTGTTTCGTACGGAATGCGTTGCGGGAGCCGGGACACACTGGCGGCGGCGGATTCCCGCGATAGATAGAGTATGCGCCCTTTCAGCCAGACCATCGGCGGGCGGCCATGAAAGGACATGAAAATGAGCAAGGTCGGCAACAACAGCGGCGATTCCAAGAACACGCTTTACTGCTCGTTTTGCGGCAAAAGCCAGCACGAAGTGCGCAAGCTGATCGCCGGTCCGACGGTCTTCATCTGCGACGAGTGCGTCGAACTCTGCATGGACATCATCCGTGAAGAGAACAAGACCTCGATGGTGAAGTCGCGCGAAGGCGTGCCGACACCGCAGGAGATCCTCAAGGTTCTCGACGACTATGTCATCGGTCAGCCCTACGCCAAGCGCGTGCTGTCGGTGGCGGTCCACAATCACTACAAGCGCCTCGCGCATGCCGGCAAGAACAACGATGTCGAACTGGCGAAGTCCAACATCCTTTTGATCGGCCCGACCGGTTGCGGCAAGACGCTGCTCGCGCAGACGCTGGCCCGCATCATCGATGTGCCGTTCACCATGGCTGACGCGACGACGCTGACCGAAGCCGGCTATGTCGGCGAGGACGTCGAAAACATCATCCTGAAGCTGTTGCAGTCGGCCGACTACAATGTCGAGCGCGCCCAGCGCGGCATCGTCTACATCGACGAAATCGACAAGATTTCGCGCAAGTCGGACAATCCCTCGATCACCCGCGACGTGTCGGGCGAGGGCGTGCAGCAGGCGCTCTTGAAGATCATGGAAGGCACCGTCGCCTCCGTGCCGCCACAGGGCGGCAGGAAGCACCCGCAGCAGGAATTCCTGCAGGTCGATACAGCCAACATCCTGTTCATCTGCGGCGGCGCCTTCGCCGGGCTGGACAAGATCATCTCGGATCGCGGCCGCAAGACGTCGATCGGCTTCGGCGCGGTCGTCGCTTCGCCGGAGGATCGCCGCACTGGCGATGTTTTCCGCCTGGTCGAGCCCGAGGACCTGTTGAAGTTCGGTCTTATCCCTGAGTTTGTCGGCCGTCTGCCGGTCTTGGCGACGCTGGAAGACCTCGACGAACCGGCGCTGATCCAGATCCTGACCGAGCCGAAGAACGCGCTGGTCAAGCAGTATCAGCGGCTATTCGAGATGGAAAATGTCGACCTGACCTTCCATGAGAACGCTCTTTCGGCGATCGCCAAGCGCGCCATTGAGCGCAAGACCGGCGCGCGCGGCCTGCGTTCGATCATGGAGGCGATCCTGCTCGACACGATGTTCGAGCTTCCCGCACTCGAAGGCGTGCGCGAAGTGGTGATTTCGGAGGAGGTGGTGACCGGCAGTGCCCGGCCGCTCTACATCTACTCCGAGCAGAAGGAAAAGAAGGGCAATGTCAGCGCCTGACATGAGCCCGCAGCGAAATTCTGAAACGGCGCCGCAAGGCGCCGTTTTGCTGTCGCACAGCGGTTTTGCGCGGCGTACGGGCTGGCGTCGCAAATGTGTCACTCGCGGACGGGTTGGGAGTGCGGATTTGGACACGCCCCTTGATCTTTGGGGGTCGTGCATCCAACTAACTGGAGAAGGCCGAGGTGCCCGATTTCTGTGCTGTAAAACTCCCGTCACAAACGGTGGTAGGCGGAACGATCCCCGGTCGTTAATATAAGATTCGCGGTTGGCTCAATTAGCGGCCGCGACATGAAAGGTTGGACAATGGCCAAAGTATCCAAGGCACCCAGCGACGGCGTCTTCGCAGTTCTCCCACTGCGCGACATCGTGGTGTTCCCGCATATGATCGTTCCGCTCTTCGTCGGGCGTGAGAAGTCGATCAAGGCGCTGGAAGAGGTGATGGGTCAGGAAAAGCAGATCCTGCTTGCCACCCAGATGAATGCCGCCGATGACGATCCCGAGCCCGATGCCATTTTCGACATCGGCACGCTCGCCAATGTGCTGCAATTGCTCAAGCTGCCCGACGGCACCGTCAAGGTTCTGGTCGAAGGCGCTTCGCGTGCGAAAATCGTCTCGTTCACTGACCGTCCCGATTTCCACGAGGCCCGCGCCGCGGCGCTGGTCGAGCCGGAAGAGGAAGAGGTCGAGGTTGAGGCGCTGGCGCGTTCGGTCGTCACCGACTTCGAGAATTACGTCAAGCTGAACAAGAAGATCTCGCCCGAAGTGGTGGGTGCTGCCAGCCAGATCGACGACTACTCCAAGCTCGCCGACACGGTTGCCTCGCATCTCGCCATCAAGATCCCCGAGAAGCAGGAGATGCTGGCCACGCTTTCGGTCAAGGAGCGGCTGGAAAAGGCGATGGGCTTCATGGAAGCCGAAATCTCCGTCCTGCAGGTGGAGAAGCGCATCCGCTCGCGTGTCAAGCGCCAGATGGAGAAGACGCAGCGCGAGTACTACCTGAACGAGCAGATGAAGGCGATCCAGAAGGAACTCGGCGAAGGCGAGGACGGCCGCGACGAGGCCGCCGAGATCGAGGCGCGCATCAAGAAGACCAAGCTCTCCAAGGAGGCCCGCGAAAAGGCGGAAGCCGAGTTGAAGAAGCTCCGGACGATGTCGCCGATGTCGGCTGAATCGACCGTCGTGCGCAACTATCTCGACTGGATCCTGTCTATCCCGTGGGGCAAGAACTCCAAGGTCAAGCAGGATCTGGCTTTCGCGCAGAACGTGCTCGATACCGACCATTTCGGCCTCGACAAGGTCAAGGAGCGCATCGTCGAGTATCTCGCCGTGCAAAGCCGCCAGAAGAAGCTGAAGGGGCCGATCCTGTGCCTCGTCGGCCCTCCCGGTGTCGGCAAGACCTCGCTCGGCAAGTCGATCGCCAAGGCGACTGGACGCGAGTTCATCCGCATGGCGCTGGGCGGCGTGCGTGACGAGGCCGAGATCCGTGGCCACCGGCGCACCTATATCGGCTCGATGCCCGGCAAGGTCATCCAGTCGATGAAGAAGGCCAAGAAGTCCAACCCGCTCTTCCTGCTCGACGAGATCGACAAGATGGGCCAGGACTTCCGTGGCGATCCGTCATCGGCGTTGCTCGAGGTCCTCGATCCGGAACAGAATTCGACGTTCATGGACCACTACCTCGAGGTCGAATACGATCTGTCGAGCGTCATGTTCGTGACGACGGCGAACACGCTGAACATCCCGGCGCCCTTGATGGACCGCATGGAGATCATCCGTATCGCCGGCTACACCGAGGACGAGAAGATCGAGATCGCCAAGCGGCACCTGATGCCTAAGGTGATCCGCGATCACGCGCTGCAGCCGAAGGAGTTTTCCGTCGGTGAGGACGCGATCCGCGCCATCGTCCAGACCTACACCCGTGAAGCGGGCGTCAGAAGCCTCGAGCGCGAGCTGATGAAGCTCGGGCGCAAGGCGGTGACCGAGATCCTGAAGACGAAGAAGAAGACGGTGAACATCACGGCGGCGAACCTCGCCGATTACCTCGGTGTTGAACGCTTCCGCTTCGGTCAGGTCGAGGCTGACGATCAGGTCGGTGTCGTTACCGGACTCGCCTGGACGGAAGTCGGCGGCGAGCTGCTGACGGTCGAAGGCGTCATGATGCCCGGCAAGGGCCGCATGACGGTGACCGGCAATTTGCGCGACGTGATGAAGGAATCGATTTCGGCGGCGGCCTCCTATGTCCGCTCGCGCGCCGTCGATTTCGGCATCGAGCCGCCGCTGTTCGACAAGCGCGACATCCACGTGCACTTGCCGGAAGGCGCCACGCCGAAGGACGGCCCGTCTGCAGGTGCTGCCATGGCGACAGCTATTGTGTCGGTACTGACGGGTATTCCGGTCCGGGCGGATGTGGCGATGACCGGCGAGATAACGCTTCGCGGCCGCATCCTGCCGATCGGCGGGCTCAAGGAGAAGCTGCTCGCCGCACTGCGCGGCGGCATCAAGAAGGTGCTGATCCCGGAAGACAATGCCAAGGATCTGGCGGAGATTCCGGACAATGTGAAGAACGGCATGGAGATCATTCCTGTCTCACGTGTCGGCGAGGTGTTGCGCCACGCGCTGGTGCGTATGCCGGAGCCGATCGAATGGGTCGAGCCGGTCAATCCGCCGGCTGCGACAGACAGTGCCGACGACGCTGGAAAGTCCCTGGCGCATTAGAGCGCCGGGCGTCCATCTGGACGCACAAAGGACGCTCTAACGCTTAGACTTGCGCATGGCCCTTGCCGCAAACCGGCTACGGTTTTCGGGGCCATGCGTTGGTTTTCGTCGAGGTTGCAGCGCACAAACGGAGAGCCGGGCCTGACGCCCGGCTTTTTCATGTGAAAAACCCCGGAATTCCGGGCTTTTTCCGCTTTTTTCCTGCCTTTTCGACTTGGTTGCGGGAGCGCTTCTTTCTAAAGTCCGTTTCCTGCCGGATGAGTCGATAGTTCCGGTGTTCTCATGGAAGGGAATTTTTATGAACAAGAACGAACTGGTGTCCGCTGTCGCCGACGCCGCGAGCATTTCGAAGGGTGACGCGCAGTCGGCGGTCGATGCGGTATTTTCCGTGATCACCGGCGAACTGAAGAAGGGCGGCGATGTCCGGCTTGTCGGCTTTGGCAATTTCACCGTGTCAAAGCGTGCCGCCTCGACCGGCCGCAATCCTCAGACCGGCGCCGAAGTGAAGATCCCGGCGCGTACCGTGCCGAAGTTCTCGGCCGGCAAAGGCCTCAAGGACGCAGTCAACTAAGCGTTTTTTCTTTTCAGAGACCTCAGAAAAGCCGGGCTTGCCCGGCTTTTCATTTTGGTGCCCTACGTTGGTTCATGCGACCAGAAAAGCCGGGCTTGCCCGGCTTTTCATTTTGGTGCCCTACGTTGGTTCATGCGACCAGAAAAGCCGGGCTTGCCCGGCTTTTCATTTTGGTGCCCTACGCCGGTTCATGCGACCAGAAAAGCCGGGCTTGCCCGGCTTTTCATTTTGGTGCCCGACGCTGACGCGACGCGGCCGGCTTATGCGGTCGGCGCATCAGTGCGCATAAGACCTTCCTCCTTGAGGTCCGCCCAAAGTGCTGCGGGCAGTTTCGCATCGAGCAGCGAGCGATTGCTCTCGACTTCGCTCGGCCGTTGGCCACCGGGGATCACCGAAACGACTGAAGGATGCAGCAGCGGGAATTGCAGGGCGGCCTCGATCAGCCTGACACCATGACGCTTGCAGACGTTCTCGATCCCGGCGACCCGGTCGAGTATGTCCTTCGGCGCTTCGGAGTAGTTGTAGTAGGATCCGGGCTTCGGCCCTGTTGCGAGGATGCCGGAGTTGTAGGGTCCGCCGAGAACGATGCCGATGCCGCGTGCCTGGCAGAGCGGCAGGAAGGACGTCAGCGCCTCCTGTTCCAAGAGCGTATAGCGCCCCGCCAGCAGGAACAGGTCGAAGTCGCCGCGCTCAGCCAGCGTCTGCGCGACCTGCCACTCATTGATGCCGCCGCCGAACGCCTTGATCACGCCCTGGTCGCGCAGCGACAGCAGGCCGTAATAGCCCGAGCGCATGAACTCCTCGATGCGCCGGTCGGAGGCTTCCTTGCTGCCATGCGTGAAGATGTCGACATCGTGCACGAAGAGGATGTCGATCCGGTCGACGCCGAGGCGCTCAAGCGAGGCTTCGAACGAGCGCATGACACCGTCATAGCTGTAGTCGTACACCTCGCGGCGTGATGGCGTGTCGAAGAACTTGCCGATGCCGGTGCGCTCTTCGGGCGGGCAGGCACGCATGATGCGGCCGACCTTGCTCGACAGCACATAGTCGTCGCGCTTCTTGCCGCGCAGGAACGGGTTGAGCCGCGTTTCCGAGAGGCCGAGCCCATAGAGCGGCGCGGTGTCGTAGTAGCGGCAGCCGGTCGCCCAGGCGGCCTCCAGCGTGGCGTTGGCGTCCTCGTCGGAGACGGCACGGTAGAGATTGCCGAGCGGCGCCGCGCCGAAGCCGAGCTCGGTGAAACTGATGCCGCCATTGCCGATGCGGTCGAAATGCCGTGTCTTCATATCCTGCCGTTTGCCTCGCTTGATTTGTCTGACATGACACTATCACGCCTGTGATCAGGCAAAAGCATAGCTGCGCGTTGGACACGCATTTTCACGGTTGCTAGCATAACGAAATCAAGCTGTTCGTGGCAGCAAGAGCGGCAAATACCAGGGTGATTTTTCAATGGCGGGTTTGCGGTGAGCGACAAGAGCAAAAGCCTGTTCGAGACCTCACTTGAGGAGCTGGGTGGCGTGCTGGCACGCATCGACGAAAGCCGGATCAACGCCGCCTGCAAAACGCTGGCCGGCGCGCGACAGATCGTCGTCTATGGCTGCGGCCGCGAGGCCTTGCAGTTCAAGGGTTTTGCCATGCGGCTCTACCATTTGGGCCTGCCGGTTTCCGTGGTCGGCGACATGAACACGCCGCCGCTGGGGCAGGGCGATGTCTTCCTGGTCAGTTCCGGGCCGGGAGAAACCTCGACCGTGCTGACCCTGATGCAGGTCGCGCGCCAAGCAGGTGCAACCAATCTCCTGCTGACCGCCCAGGCCGAAGGCAGCGCGGCAAGGCTTGCCGACTTCACGCTGCTCATTCCCGCGCAGACCATGGCCAACGATCAGGGGGCGCAAAAAACATCGGTCCTGCCGATGGGCTCGGTGTTCGAAGGCGCGCTGTTCCTGCTGTTTGAGGTGATGGTGCTGAAGCTTAGGGAATTGACCGGCGCGTCGCCCGAAGCCATGCGCGCCCGCCACACCAACATGGAATAGATCATGCGCTATGAACTGATGCTGCCACACCAGATCCGCAGGGCGATCGCCGAGAATTGGCCGGTCGCTCTGCCGCTCGGCGTGCTGGAATACCATGGCGAGCACATGGCCGTCGGCATGGACACGCTGGCCGTCATCAAGACGCTGGAGCTGTTCGAAAAGGAGAAGGACGTCGTCATCCTGCCGCCCTTCTACTACGGTGCGGCAAGCTATGCGGTGGCGCCGCCGGAAGGCAGCGGCTCGGTGCAGGTCGGCGGCAATGCGCTGGCGCCGTTCGGCGAGGAACTGTTCTACAGCCTGCTGCGCATCGGCTTCCGCAACATCCACGCCATTATCCACCACCAGACCGAGAACTTTGTCGCCGGCATGCCGACCGATCTGGCGTTCAAGGCCGCCGGCCGACAGGCGATCTTCCGCTTCCTCGAAAAGGAGCGCGGCGAGGGCTGGTGGGGGTCGCAGGCGATGGCGGACTATTATTCAGGACACGCGGCGGGTGAAAATTTCTTCAACTGGGTGCAGGTGCATCCGCTGATGTCGGCTGACATGAACGGCAAGTACCCGTTCGACCATGCCGGCATTGGCGAGACCTCGCTGATGCTGGCGCTATGCCCGGAGGCTGTCGATGCCAATCACTTCGCCGACAATACCGGCTGGTACACGGCGAGCGCCAAGGATGCTTCGGCAGAGCTCGGGCAGAAGGGCGTCGCCATGATCATGGACCACCTGCGGGCAATATTGGGACGCTAGCGCGCGGCTTCCCTTCTCCCACAAGGGGGAGAAGGTAAGAGGGCGCCATGCTACTTCACCGCGCCCGCGGTCATGCCCATGATCAGATAGCGCTCCAACGCGATGCCAATGACGGCGAGCGGCGCGATGGCCGCCGTCGCTAGTGCCGCCATCGACCACCAGTTGATGCCTTGCGAGCCGGTCTGGCTCGCCACCATGACCGGAATTGTCTTGGCGTCGGTCGAGGTCAAAAGGGCGGCGAAGAAATACTCGTTCCAGCACAGCACCATCGCCAGGATGAAGGCGGCGACCATGCCCGGCAGCGCGATCGGCATGACGATGCGGAAGAACGCGCCCCAGATCGACAGCCCGTCGACCAAGGCTGCTTCCTCGAGCTCGACCGGGATCGAGTTGAACTGGTCGCGCATGATCCAGATGACGATCGGCAGCACCATCAGCGTGTAGAGCAGGATCAGCCCGATGCGCGTGTCGAGCAGGCCGACCTCGCGGTAGAGCACCAGGAAGGGCAGCGCCAGCACCACCGGCGGCAGGATCAGCTGCGACAGGAAGAAAAACGAGATGTCCTCGTTCTTGAACCAGGCGAAATGGTAGCGATAGCGGGTGAGCCCGTAGGCGGCGAGGCTGCCGATGATGATGGCGAGGCTCGACGCGCCGACCGAGGTGATCACCGAATTCATAAAGCGCTTGAGGAACTCCTCGCGCACGGTCGAGGTCTGGAAGATCGAGTCCGGCGACAGGCCGAGCGAACGCCAGCCCTTCCAGTCCGGCTGGAAGTCGACGAAGGGGATGAGATGGCCTTGCGTGACGTCGACTGCGGTCTTGAACGAGGTCGTGATCGTCCAATAGATCGGGAACAGGCAGATGAACGCCCAGAAGGCCAGCGCGCCATAGATGAAGACGCGGCTGGCGAGGAAGCTCGCCGGCGAGCGGATCTCCGAGGCGACATATTCGGTGGTCTGAACGCTCATCGGGCTCAATTCACCCCCATCTTGCTTTAATTGACATTGCGGACAAAACGGTTGGCAAATTTCAACAACCACGTGACGAACACGACGATGATCACCAGATAGGCCATCGCCAGCATGGTTCCGTAGCCGACATTCGAGCGGTCGCGGTATTCGCGGTAGATGAAGCTCGACACGGAATCGGTGGCGCCGCCGGGGCCGCCGGACGTCACGGTGATGATGATGTCGGCAAGCTTCAGCTTGAAGATGATGCGCAGGACCACCGCCGTCACCGACACCGGCAGCATCAGCGGGAAGGTGACCTGCCAGAAGGTCTGCCACGCATTGGCGCCGTCGACGCGTGCGGCTTCGAGCACCTCGCGCGACATCGCCTGCAGCCCGGCCAGCAGCATGATCATCATGAACGGAATGAAGGTCCAGGCATCCAGTATCATGATCGATATGCGCGCGATGATCGGATCGGAGAAGAAGGCGGGATTTTCCCAACCGAGATGGCGCGCCAGCGTTGCGGCCGGTCCGAACCTGTATTCCATCAGCGATTTGCCGATCATCCACGACACCGCGACCGGCGACAGCATCAGCGGCATCAGGAAGACGACGCGGAAGAATTTTCGCGCCCGGATCTGGGCATTGAGGAGCAGCGCCAAGCCGAAGGCAATGACATATTCGACCGCCACCGCCAGCACGTAGAGCACCATGTTGAACAGCGCGTTGCGGTAGTAGGGATCGCCCAGCATCTGCCAGAAATTGTCGAGCCCGTTGAACCGGCGGCCGCTGAAGGAACTGAGGTTCCAGTCGGTGAGCGCGATGTAGAAACCGAACAGCGTCGGGAAGATCACCATGGCGATGGTGAACAGCAGCGCCGGCAGCAGGAACAGGGCACGCTGGCCGTCTTCGCCGCGCGTCAGCACCTGGCCGACACCGATCGCCACGCCCCACAGAACATAGGCATAGACGACGGGGCGCCAGGTCTCGAAGCCGATCGTATCGGGGCTACCCTTGTAGAGGATCTCCAGCACGATCGTCGCCAGCAGGCCAAGCGTCGCAGCGGCCATCAGCGCCCAGCCAAGGCGTTTACGGCCTGGAGAGATCAGATCGGAAGTGCCGGCATCTGCCGGCCACGGGTTCGCGGTCGATGTCTGGTCAGCCACAAATCTCGCCCGTTTGAAGGCTCTCGAGGAGCCGGAGCCTGTCTAAAGTGGTCCGGCGTTGCCGCCGGACCACGGTTCATAGGCCAGCCTACATGCCGAGCGAAGCTTTGTAGAGCTTGATCTGGTTGTCGCGGCCGATCTGGTCGGTCAGCTTCTCCCATGCCGCCGCGATGGCGTCGGCGCCTTCCTGCGCCTTCATCTTGCCCGCGAAAGTGTTGGCCAGGATGTCCTCGGCGGCGCTGTAGTACTGGAAGATGCCGGGGATGCGTGGCTCGATCGCCGCGTTCGGATGGTTGTAGCTGTCGGATTCCGATTTGAGGTAGGAGGTGATGAAGGCCTCGTCGTAGCCGGCCGCCACCCATTCGGGAATGTCGAAATGCGAGTTGCGGTAAGGCTGGAAGCCCGACGGATACATCGCCGTCCAGATCGACAGGTCCTTGCCGCCGAGATGGGCTGCAGCGGACCATGCCGCCTTCTTCTTCTTTTCGTCGGCATCGACGCGGGCCATGACATAGACGCCCCAACCGAGATAGGCGCAGTTGGGCGCATAGTTCGGGCCGCTGGCGAGCTTGTCCCAGGCGCCGGTCTTCGCATTGTAGACATCGTCCGAGCCCGGCAGGATCGAGAAGCCGGTGACGTCGCCGACGACGGAAGAGTCGTTGGTCTTGACGTTGGAGCCGACGTCGCCCCACCAGGTGACCATCGAGCCGGTGCCGGCCAGGAACTGCTGGAAGGCGGTCGTGTTCGGATCGGCGTTGATCTGGTCGGCGGGTTCGGAGGGCAGCGCGTCGATGACGTCCTGGATTGCGCGCACCCAGGCCGGATTGTTGACGCGCGGCTTCATCGTGTCGGCGTCGAACAGCCAGGCCTTGTCGTCGGGGTGCTTGGCATAGGCGGTGGCGCGGCTGCCAAGGAAATAGAAGCCGAAGCCGCCCCAGGGCTTCGGCGCGTCGAGATAGCCATAGACGTCCTGGTCCTTGAGCTTCTTGCCCTTCAGGAACTTGGTCACCGCCTGAACCTGCTGCCAGGTCTTCGGCACGCCCCATTCACCTTCGCCGCCGCCGTCCTTCCAGGCCTTGGCGAGGTCGGCATCGGCGAACACGTCGGTGCGGTAGTTGAAGTTGTGCGCGTCGCCGTCGACGGTCACGCGGTATTGCTTGCCGTCCCAGGTGCCGACCGGCGGCTTCAGATAGCTGACCAGATCGTCGAAATCGATCTGGGTCTTGACCCAGTCGGGCATTTCCGACGTCAGGCCCTTGCCGCAGACATCGCCTTCGAACGGCGCGCCCATTTCGATGATGTCGAAGTCGACGGTCCCGGTCGCGATCGACTGCTGCAGGCGGGCGTTGTAGTCGGCCTGCGCCAGGTCGATCCAGTTGATCTTGGCGCCGGTATAGGTCTCCCATGGCTTCAGGAAGCCGCGGAACAGCACATTGTGCAGGTTCTGGTTGTTGAGACCCATGAAGGTCAGCTCGACGCCGGCGAATTCGCCTTCCTTGACATTGGCCTTGGTGGCTTCGAGGCAGAGTTCACCGACCTTCTGGAAATCGGCGTCCGTCGGCTGGCCTTTGCCGACGCCGGGGATCTGCAGGATTTTTGTGCGCAATTCGCTTGCCGCGGAGGCCGGGCGCGTCAAGGCGCCAAGTCCGGCGCCGGATGCGGCTGCGATCGCGGCCATGCTTGCCGCACCCTTCAATATGTCGCGCCTTGTGGCGCCGGCTCGAACCAGTTTGTCGTAAAGACCCGTTCTCATCGCCTATTCCTCCCAGAACATCAGTGTGAATAAATCGGCCAACTGTCGGACGCCGGAGCGCCAACGATGCTCCCGTTTCGGAAACGAATTAGGCAGGACCCCACCCTGCGTCGATTGAGGTTCCGATTGCGGATCGGGCACCGACATTTTTGACCAGCGCCTGCCACTATTCTCACAACCCAACGCCGTGTCAACGAGAGCTGGTTTTTATCTATAAGGGACCGACTTGCCCTGGCAGGTCGCGTTGGTTAGCTTCTGCGCCTACGGCTAATGGAGCCGATGGGGGAGACATGGCGCAAGTCGCGATCAGCAAGGTGGCCAAGGCCTTTGGAACGGTCAAGGTTCTGCACGAAGTCAGCGTCGATATATCGGACGGACAGTTCGTGGTGCTGGTTGGCCCCTCGGGTTGCGGCAAGTCCACGCTGCTCAGGATGGTGGCCGGGCTGGAGACCGTCTCCGCCGGCACGATCGCCATCGGCGACCGCGTCGTCAATCATCTGCCGCCGGCCAAGCGCGACATCGCCATGGTGTTCCAGAACTATGCGCTCTATCCGCATAAGACGGTCGAGCAGAACATGGCCTTCGCGCTCAAGCTCAGGAAAACCGATCCGGCCGTGGTCGCCGAGCGGGTCAAGCGCGCCGCCGACATCCTCGACCTCAATCCCTATCTGAAGCGCTATCCCCGCCAGCTTTCCGGCGGCCAGCGCCAGCGCGTGGCCATGGGCCGCGCCATCGTGCGCAATCCGCAGGTGTTCCTGTTCGACGAGCCGCTGTCCAATCTCGACGCCAAGCTGCGCGTGCAGATGCGCACCGAGATCAAGGAACTGCACCAGAGGCTGAAGACCACCACCATCTACGTCACCCACGACCAGATCGAAGCCATGACCATGGCCGACAAGATCGTCGTCATGCGCGACGGCCGCATCGAGCAGGTCGGCGCGCCGCTGGAACTGTTCGACCGCCCGGCCAACCTGTTTGTCGCCGGCTTCATCGGCTCGCCTTCGATGAACCTGCTCAAGGGCACCATGCGCAAGGGCGACAAGCCAGGGGTCGACATCGCAGGCACGCTGTTCCCGATCGGATCGGGCAATGCCGCGCAGGACGGTCAAGCGGTCGTCTATGGCGTCCGACCGGAGCACCTCGAGATCCATCCCGACGGGGTGCCGGCGAAGATTTCGGTGGTCGAGCCGACCGGCTCGGAAACGCTGGTGTTCCTGCGCTTCGGCGAAGGCGAGATGGTGGCGCTGTTTCGCGAGCGCCACGACTTCAAGCCGGGCGATACGCTGAAGCTGAAGCCAAGGCTCGACCAGATCCATCTTTTCGACGCAGAGACCGGCAAGCGTCTCTGATCTCAACTCACGAGGAATACCATGCTCAAAGGCATCAACCCGCTGCTCAATGCCGACGTGCTGCAGGCATTGCGGGCAATGGGGCATGGCGATGATCTGATCATCGCCGACACCAATTTTCCGTCCGATTCGGTGGCGCGCCAGACGGCGCTCGGCCGCGTGCTGCGCATCGATGCCTCGGCCGCGCAAGTGGTCAAGGCGGTGCTGTCGCTCTACCCGCTCGACACCTTCGTCGACGATTCGGCCGCGCGCATGGAAATCGTCGGCAAGCCGGACGAGATTCCTGAAGTGCAGAAGGAAGTGCAGAAGGAAGTCGATAAGGCCGAGGGCAAGTCGTGGCCGATGATCGCGGTCGAGCGCTACGCCTTCTACGAGCGCGCCAAACAAGCCTATTGTGTCATCCAGACCGGCGAACGCCGCTTCTATGGCTGCTTCGCCTTCCGCAAGGGCGTCGTGCCGCCGGATGCGGAGTAGCGGCATGGCTTCGGGCAAGCCGGTCGTCATATTGGGTGTGTTCGTCGCCGACACCGCCTACAGGGCGCAGCGGCAGCCGCGCATGGGCGAAACGATCCTCGGCACATCCTTCGCGCTGGGTCCCGGCGGCAAGGGCTCGAACCAGGCGGTGGCCGCCGGCAAGCTCGGCGCCGACGTCACCTTCCTCACCCGCCTCGGCGTCGATCCCTTCGCCGACATGGCCAGGCAGACCTGGGCGCAGGCGGGCGTCAAGGATGCCGTCATCGATACGCCGGAAAGCTACACCGGCGCGGCCTACATCTTCGTCGAGGAGACGACCGGCAACAACGCCATCATCGTCAGCCCCGGTGCTGCCATGCTGATCTCTCCAGCCGATATCGAAGCCAATGCCGCATTGATCAGCAATGCCGGTGTCTTTGTCACGCAGCTCGAACAGCCGATCGAAGCAGCCATGCGGGCGTTGGAGATCGCGCGTGGGGCAGGGGTGACGACGATCCTCAACCCAGCCCCTGCGGCAAAGCTTCCCGACCGCATCTACACGCTCTGCGACTACCTCACGCCCAACGAGACCGAGACGGAGGAACTGACCGGGATGAAGGTGTCCTCGGTCGACGAGGCGCGAGCCGCCGCCGACAGTCTGCTCAAAAAGGGGGTCGGCACAGTCATCGTCACGCTCGGCGACAAGGGCGCGCTTTTGCACTCGAAAGATCGCTCCGACCACGTTCCAGCCGTCAGCGCCGGCCCGGTGGTCGAAACCACGGGGGCAGGCGATGCTTTCAATGGCGGGCTTGCCGCTGCACTTTCGAGGGGCGTGGAGCCGCTGCAGGCGGTGCGCTTCGCTTGCGCCGTCGCCGGAATCTCGGTGACCCGGCCAGGGACTGCGCCATCCATGCCGACGCTGCAGGAGGTCGAGGCGCTGCTGGCGAGAGGATGATCTTGCGCGGCAAGACGTCTGCATGGGCCGAACGGACCTGAGTGACCTCAGGTCTCTTGGACCTCAGGTCTCTTGCAAGACAACATTTTTGACAATCAATGTCGACATTTCTCCAAAGCCAAGGGCTTGATACCCTTGAGAGAAATGGCGCGAGTGACGGGGCTCGAACCCGCGACCTCCGGCGTGACAGGCCGGCACTCTAACCAACTGAGCTACACCCGCGCATGGCGAACACGTGTCAGCCGTGTTCGTCGTTGGGGCGCTGGATAAGGGGTTCGCCACCGGGTGTCAAGCGCACCAAACCATCATAACAGCAAACAGGAGAAGGTTTTTTGACAGCCGGCGTTTTGTTGGCAAAACCGGCATCCAACCAGGGCGTCCTGCGCTCATTTGGCCTTGCGAAGCGGACCCTGACCGCTTAAAGGTCCGGCCCGGAGCGGGCGATTAGCTCAGTTGGTAGAGCGCTTCGTTTACACCGAAGATGTCGGCGGTTCGAGCCCGTCATCGCCCACCATT
Source organism: Mesorhizobium sp. M7A.F.Ca.US.005.03.1.1 (assembly GCF_003997975.1). NCBI lineage: Bacteria > Pseudomonadati > Pseudomonadota > Alphaproteobacteria > Hyphomicrobiales > Phyllobacteriaceae > Mesorhizobium > Mesorhizobium sp. M7A.F.Ca.US.005.03.1.1. The sequence goes on along the minus strand of NZ_RZRO01000024.1, from coordinate 3,115 downwards.
CACACGATCTCCGGTGCGGTTGTCAGCCGTTTGGCGACATAGATGCTGTGGTCGGGCAATCCCGGCTCCCGCAACACTGCGAATCCGATGGCCCTGTAGAAGCGCAGCGCGTTGTGATTGTCCGGCATCACTTCGAGGCAAAGCCCGCGTGATCCGAGCGCGGCGAGCCTTTGCTCGAGAAAAGCCATCGCCCGCCGGCCGATGCCTTTTCCACGCGCTTGCGGCAACAGGTCGATATGACCGTGCGAAGGGTAGGCAGCCAGGGCCGGCGGAATGGTGAAGTCGCGATGATGGATCTGGTGGCGAGCCCAGTCGCTGCCGCTCCAGCGCGTGCGGTCGGGTCCGGGATCGGTCACCTGCGCGCGAAGGCGCGGATACCACCTTGCTGCCAGGCCTGCATTGAAAGCCTTTGTGTCTTTTGCACCCAGCAGATAGCCCGCGGCGCCCGTTGGCCCATCGACGATGAAAGCGAGGTCGGGCTCCAGCACCTGGTAGGGGATGGTGTAGATTTGGCCCAACAGATCCGGAGCGTCTTCGCGACCGGTTGCATCCTGGCCGGCATCACCGGTCTTGAGGCAGATCATGGCAAGTGCTGGATGGTCGGCCTCGGTCGCCTGGCGCAGGAAGAAGCCATCGCCGAAATCGATGATCATGGCGGAACGAGCCGGAAATCGCTGCCTTCGGGCAGCAACTGCCCACCATCGACGACGATGGTCGTGCCGGTGATGTAACTGGCATCGTCCGAGGCGAGGAACAGGAAGGCATTGGCGACGTCGCGCGGGCTGCCGAGGCGGCCAAGCGGGATGGAATCCTCCATGTTCTTGATGAACGCCTCGCCGCGATGCAGCTCGATCGCTTCGGTCAGGATGTTGCCGGGCTCGACGCCGTTGACGGTGATGCCGTAGCCGGAGAATTCCAGTGCCGCGGCGCGGATGAAGCCGTTGATGCCGGCCTTGCTGGCCGAATAGTGGCCATGGCCCGGGCTGGTGACATGCGGACCGGTGATGGAGGAGGTGTAGAGCATGCGGCCGAAGCGTTGCGCCTTCATCGGCACCAGGGCCGCGCGGCTGGCATTGAAGGTGCCGCGCAGATTGACCGCCATGACGCGGTCCCAGTCGTCGGCGCTGGTGTTCTCGATCAGCTGCCAGGGATAGATGCCGGCATTCTGCACGATGATGTCGAGACGGCCATGCTGCTTCAGCGCCAGCGCCACGGCGGCCTCGGCGTCGCTCATTTGCGAGATGTCGGTGCGGATGAAGGGGACGCCCAACTCGCCAGCGGTCGCTTGCCCGGCTTCGACTTCGGTGTCGGCGAGCACCAGCCGCGCTCCCTCTTCGGCAAAGCGGAGCGCAATGCCCTTGCCGATGCCGCGGGCGGCGCCGACGATGAGCGCCACCTTGTCTTTTAGCCGTCCTGTCATGCGAGCCGTCCTGTCATGCGAGTCTTTGGCGAATGGTTTGCTTGAAGGCGTCGAGCAGCACCGCGGCCAGCACCAGCAGGCCATGAATCACCTGGGTGAAATTGGCCGGCAGGCCCATCAAATTGATCGCCGTGTTGATGGCCGAGAGCAAAAGCACGCCGGCATAGACGCCGGGGAGGGTGCCGACGCCGCCTTTGAGGCTGACGCCGCCGATGACGACCGCGGCGAAGGCGTTGAACAGCAAGCCGACGCCGAGATTGGCGGTGGCGCCCGACGTGCGGATCGCCAGCAGCCAGCCAGCGAGGCCGGCGATGGCGCCGGCGAGCACGAAGGCGATGATGAGATTGCGGTTCACCCGGATGCCGGCGCGGAAGGTCGCCGTCTCGTTGCCGCCGATCATCACCAGATGCCGGCCGAACGGCGTCTTGGCCATGATCAGCGAAAAGACCACGAAACAGCCAACCGCGATCCAGGCGGTGAGCGGCAGGCCGACAAGGCGCTGAATGCCGAACCAGCGGATGGCCGGCGCCAGGTCCTGCGCCGAGCGGCCGCCCGACACGACCAACACGAGGCCGCGCACCCAGATGTAGGACGCCAGCGTGATGATGAAGGCGCTCATCTTCACCTTGACCACCAGATAGCCGTTGAAGGCGCCGATGAGACCCCCGACTGCCAGCGCCAGCAGCAGCGAAACCGGAACCATCAGCCACTCGGGATGCAGCTGCACGCCCATGCCGATGCCCGACGAGCAAAACAGGATGCCGACCGCCATGGCGCTGAGCGCTGCGACGGATTCGACCGACAGATCCATGTGACCGGCGATGATCACCAGCGCCAGGCCGATCGACATGACGCCGAGCACGCTCGAAGCCTCGATGATGTTGGCGAAGATACCGAGCTGAAAGTAGTTCGGGACGAAGATGGAGAAGACCACCAGCACGAACAGCAGCATGAACCAGACGAGGTTGTCGAGTACGAACTCCAGGGCTTTGCGTGTGCGCGGGTTCATGGGCTGATCCGGTTGGCGCCCCCGCGAAATCAACTCGATTCCGTCGGGTTCAGGCGCGGATTCAAATTCGCCACGGCATCCTTTCGGACGCGGCGTTGTGAAAAGGCAGGCTCCGGGCCGCTACGGCCCGGAGCGCTTCAGATGACTATTCGACCGACTTGACGGTGTCCGTCGGCGGCTTCTGGTTGCCCCAGAAGGCCGGATTATCGACGTTTTCCTTGGTGATCGCGGCACCGGGGATCTTGATGTTCGGACCCCAGGATTCCTTGGTCACGGTCGATTTCAGGCCGAGCACGTCGTATTCGCCGGGCTTGATTTCCTGCTTCTTGACGATCTTGTCCATGAACATGGCGACAGCCGCGGCCTGCGCGTAAAGCGGCTGCTCGATTTCGGCGTTGAGCCAGCCCTTGCGGATCAGGTCGAGGCCGACCGGAGCGCCGTTCGAGCTCATCAGCATGACGTCGCCCGGCTTCTTGCCGGCCGCCTCGAGCGAGGCGACGGCGGCGACCGATAGGTGCGCGGCATGGCTGAAGATCAGGTCGATGTCGGGGTTGGCCAGCATCTGGTCGGCAACGATTGTGCCGGCATTGCTGGCTTCCCATTGCATGGCCGGAAGCGAGATGATCTTGACGTCCGGAAATGCCTTCATCTTCTCCTCAAAACCCTTCTGGATGTCGAGCGTGTAG
>NZ_RZRO01000023.1:0-70296 GCF_003997975.1 Mesorhizobium sp. M7A.F.Ca.US.005.03.1.1 | reverse complement strand
CCGTCCCCACCGCCGATCCGGCCGCTGCGAAGAAGGCCTTCGCCGATGCCGAGGCGGTGATCGACGGCGTCCTTCTGGCGCGCGACCTCGTCAACGAACCGGCAAACGTGCTTGGGCCGGTCGAGTTCGCTGCCCGCGCCAAGGAACTCGAGGGGTTAGGCGTCAAGGTAGAGATATTGGCTGAGAAGGAAATGAAGAAGCTCGGCATGGGCTCGCTGCTCGGTGTCGCGCAAGGCTCGCCACGCGGCGCCCGCATGGCGATCATGCAGTGGAACGGCGGCAAGCCGAAGGACAGCCCGATCGCCTTCGTCGGCAAGGGCGTCACTTTCGACACCGGCGGCAATTCCATAAAGCCGGCCTCGGGCATGGAGGATATGAAGGGCGACATGGGCGGCGCCGCCGCCGTTACCGGCCTGATGCATGCGCTGGCGGCCCGCAAGGCGAAAGCCAATGTCGTCGGTATCATCGGACTGGTCGAAAATGCCGTCGACGGTCATGCCCAGCGTCCCGGTGATATTGTCACTTCGATGTCGGGCCAGACCATCGAGGTGCTCAATACCGACGCCGAGGGCCGCCTCGTGCTGGCCGATGCGTTGTGGTACTGCAACGACCGCTTCCAGCCGAAATTCATGGTCAATCTGGCGACGCTGACCGGCGCCATCATGGTGGCGCTCGGCCAACATTATGCCGGCCTGTTTTCCAACAATGACGAACTGGCCGAAAAATTGTCGGTGGCGGGGCAGGCGACTCAGGAACGGCTGTGGCGCATGCCGCTCGGCGCCGAATACGACAAGCTGATCGATTCCAAGAACGCCGACATGAAGAACATCGGCGGCCGTTTTGGCGGCGCCACCATCGCGGCGCAGTTTCTGCAGCGCTTCGTCAAGGACACGCCATGGGCTCATCTCGACATAGCCGGCACGGCCATGGGGGCGCCGTCGAACGAGATCAACCAGTCGTGGGGTTCCGGTTTCGGCGTCAGGCTGCTCGACCGGCTGGTGCGCGATAACTATGAGCAGTGAACGGGTTCGATCACTATAGGCTGAAGCGATGGCCGACGTTCTGTTCTACCACCTGACCGAATCGACGCTGGAGGATGCGCTGCCAGGCCTCCTGGAGCGCAGCGTCGACCGTGGCTGGCGCGCCGTGGTGCAGACAGGCACCGAGGAACGCCGCGATGCGCTCGACCAGCATCTTTGGACCTTCCGCGACGATTCGTTCCTGGCGCACGCAACCGATCGTGAGGCTCATCCCGGCGAACAGCCGATTCTGTTGACCACCGGCGACGGCAATCCCAACGACGCCAAGATAAGGTTCCTGGTCGACGGCGCGGTGCCGCCTGACCTTGGCGGCTACGAGCGCGCGGTGTTCCTGTTCGATGGCCACGATGCCGCCCAGCTCGAGGCGGCGCGAGGACACTGGAAGGTGATGAAGAGCGCTGGCCACGACGTCACCTACTGGCAACAGACGCCAGATCGCCGCTGGGAGCGCAAGGCGTAGACCAGCCGCTTGTGGCGGATGACACGATCCTACAGTCTTGCCTTGATCCGGTTCTGTTTCCGGGTGACGTAGTCGCCGTGTTTCAATCTCTTGAAAACATACCAGTCGCCATCCGGAGCCTTGCGCTGGTAGATTACTTTGCCAGCCTGGCGGTGCTCGAAGCAGGTCATCGAGCCCTTCACGCCCCAGGAACCGTGCCATTGCGCACGCCAGCACAGCTTGCCGCCGCCGGGAATGAACCACATGCCGTCGCCATAGCCCGACTTGCCTTTGTCGTGGGTCCAGGACTCGAACTGTCTCTGCTTGACGGCAAAGAAGCCGGCGCCCTTCTTGCCCCACAGCCACGAATGGTTCTGATAGATCTGGTAGACGCCTTCGTCAGGAACCGCTGTGGCCTCTTGAGCCTGCTCGGCGATTTTCATCGCCGTCTTGGCTGTCGCAGGAGCCTGGAAGGCAAGAACAAGAACGGAGCAGGCGAATGCCGCTCCAAGATAATTTCCCACTACCCGCTTCACGAAACTTCTCCACAGACTGATTTACGCCACGCCTCAATCCTCATCCCGAACCGCTGGTTCGGGATGGATCACGATCAAACAAGGAGATTGGAAGTCGATCCCGATCGCGTCGGGGTCGATCAGCACGATGCGTCTACGGCAGGACGTGCTGGGTCACCCTCCAGTCGGGCAGACCATAGCCACCCAGCCACGGCCACACTTCCTTCTGGTTGAAGTAGACAACCGAAGTCAGCGCCGGGAACTCCGCGTAGGATTTGCGGGAATCTTCCTGCCATTTCGAGACATAGTCCTGCTTCCCGACATAGCCGAGTTCCGCAACGATGATCGGCTTGTTGAACACTGCAACGCGGTCATAGCCGGGCTTCAGCAGCTCAGCGAAGGTGCGGTCGCGGCCGGTCTCGTCATCATCTTTTTTCTGCAGACCGAACACCGACAGGCCGATGACGTCGACATAGTCGTCGCCGGGGTAGTATTTTTCCAAACCCTCTTCGCCTTTGGGCGACCACATGTACTTGGCTGCGGGGGCAGCTTTGCGGCAGATGTCGACTTCGCGCTTGTAAGCGGAGATCCAGTCCTTGGGAGCCCAGTTGGCCCAGGTGAAGCGGCCGTTCTTGTCTTCCATTTCCTGCGCCCAGCGAATGGTCACCGGGCTCTTCATCTGTCCCACCAGGTCGCAGATCGCCTGCATGTTGGCGTCATATTTGCCGCTCAAAATGCCGTCGCGCAATTCGGGCGGGGTGATGCGCCAGTCCTTGGACCAGGTCCACGGCTCAACCGTGATCAGCAGCGAACGGCCGCGCTGCAGCGCATAGGCGTCGGCGAGTGGCAGCGTCGACAGATCGACGTCTTCCCAGGGCAGGAACAGCTCTTCGATGCTGGCGCTCTTGTCGGCGCTGAAGTCGCCGTAGGGATCGTAGGATCCGAACGCCGAGGCGGCGCTGCTCGTCTGGACGGGGTCCGTCGCGGCTACTGAGCCAGCGCCTCCTGCCGTGGGGAACGCGGCGCTTCCGCCCAATGCCAGCGCGATTGCAAGTGCTTTTACTGTGGAGTGTTTCATGTCGATCTCCCATGGCCCCAACCTCTTGCGGAAGTTAAGGCTTCGCCCGTGCGCATCGATGCTTGATCGACACGATTACCCAAAACCGATCGGCTCTATTTGCAGAATCTGCGGGATTTCGGAGCGACCCGTTGGCGGATGTGCGAAACCTGACACAGAGCCACCCAAAAAATTATCTCTCAAGGCCCTATACAGGGGGCGCTCGAGAGAAAGTTCGCCGCGATACTCACAAATTCGCGTCAATATCCCGATATATCATCCCTGGCTAATTTAAGAGCCGGTCGCGACCAAGAGTCAAGTGCAATTAACGGTTGCTTAACCATATGCGCGCGACATGGTTAACGCTGCTCTCAAAGTTCGATCCTTGCCGGACAGCTTTGGCCCGGCGAATTCTCCAGCGCTGAAAAATTTGCGGCTCATCGTTCACGTGCTGGTCGGTGGAAACTGTTCCACCGGACTATCCTTAACCAGTTCTGAAGAACCATAGTTAAGGAATAACTAATTTAGTTGACTCTAAGGATGCCTGAGCGGATTCTGCTGCTGGGTTAGGCTCATCGGCCGTCGTTTGGCTGATGCTCGGGTGGCGGCAGTAAAGTGTATGAGTGTTTCCGCGGACGTGGGGATCATCGGCAGTAAGACCATGCCGAAACGGGGGCGTGGGGCAGCTCCGGGGAAGGCGGCGGAGAAGCCTCCTTTTCTGGTGCCCGTGCTGTCGGCCGCCCAGAAGCGGATCTGGAAGCTAGGACTTGCCTGCTGGTCGGTAACGTTCGGATTTTTCTGGTTCTGGTGGCTGCAGCCCGGGCACATCGAACACGTTATCCCATACATGCTGGCGACATTGACGCTCGTATGGCTGACATTCATGCCGATGTATTTTCTCTTGAACGTGCATGCGATGAAAAAGCCGTCCAGGCTTCACACGATCCCGAAGCATTCGCGTGTCGCGATGGTGGTGACCAAGGCTCCGTCAGAGCCGTTTTCCGTGGTTGCGCGAACCCTCGAGGCAATGCTGGCGCAGGACTGTCCGCATGATACCTGGCTGGCCGACGAGGACCCGTCCGAGGAAACGATTGCCTGGTGCGATGCCCATAACGTCATGATTTCGACGCGGCGCGGGCGGGAAGATTATCACCGCAAGGTGTGGCCCCGCCGGACGCGCTGCAAAGAGGGAAACCTGGCCTTCTTCTACGACCACTATGGTTATGAACGCTATCACTTCGTCGCTCAGATGGACGCGGACCACGTCCCGACACCAACCTATCTCAGGGAAATCCTGGTCGCCTTTGCCGACCCGGCGGTTGGCTATGTATCGGCGCCGAGCATATGCGACAACAATGCCGCTGAAAGCTGGTCGGCACGCGGCCGGCTGTTCCCGGAAGGGATGTTCCACGGACCTTTGCAGTCCGGCCACACGGGCGACGGAACGCCGCTCTGCATCGGCTCGCACTATGCCGTGAGAACCGCAGCGCTCAAGCAGGTCGGCGGCCTTGGCCCGGAACTGGCCGAAGATCACTCGACGTCCATGCTGTTCATTGCGGCTGGTTGGCGCGGTGTGCATGCCATAGACGCCATTGCCCATGGCGACGGCCCGCAAACCTTTGGCGATCTTGTCACGCAAGAGTTCCAGTGGTCGCGGAGCCTGATGACGATCATGCTCGAATACTCGCCCATATACCTTTCCAAGGTATCGCCACGGCTGAAATTCCAGTTCCTGTTCCGCCAGCTCTGGTATCCGCTTTTCGCCGTATTTTCGCTTCTCATGTACATCATGCCGATATACGCGCTTCTTACGGGTCAGAATTTCGCCAATGTGACGTATATTGACTTCCTTCTATACTATGCGCCGAACTCGATTTCGCTGATTGTGCTGGTGATGCTGTTGAAGTCCTTCGGGCTGTCGCGCCCACTGACCGCCAAGACGATCAGTTGGGAGGGAATGTTGTTCTCATTTTTCGCTCGTTGGCCGTGGGTGCTGGCGGGCACGCTGTCGTCGATCCGCGATTATCTGACCAAGTCGTTCGTCGATTTTCGCGTTACCCCCAAGGGCAGTGGCCCGAAAAACCTGCTGCCTGCCCGCGTTATTGTTCCCTATGTGGTGCTTGCAATGGGAGCTTCGCTGCCGGTCCTTCTTGTAGACCGCGCCTCGGACGCCGCCGGCTTCTACTGGTTCGCTGCCTTCAATGCGTTCGTCTACGGATTGCTTGTGGTCGTGATCATCACCAGGCACCTCGTGGAGAACAAAATTTCGTTGCGTTGCAATGCCGCGAAACTCGCCTTGCAGACCTCGCTCGCTGGCGTTGCGCTCTTCGTCCCGGGCGCCGCGTTCTGTGACCGCGGCCTGGAAGGCATATATGGGCTCCAGCAGGGGGCAGGCGGTATGCGCATCGTCAGCGTGGCCTACCCGGTTTCCGGAGCCGGGCGCGGCGGGAGCGGAACCCGCACATTCCATCTTGACCCCGCCTGGAATCCGCCACGCTGACGCCGACAGGCGTCCGTGCGCAAACAACTCCCCTGAACCGCATTTGCCTTGATAGCCGGCCGGCAAGCTGTAGCAGGGCCAGACACGGGCCCAAAAGGTCAAATTTTAATAATATCCGGTCGAGTGCCGAAAGACCGCGCTCATCATATCGTTTGCATGATATTTAATAAGTCTCCCCTAATATACAGCTCATGATGTGAGTGGCGATGGGTCACTCGCGTGGTGCGGAAAGCAAATAAGAGCAATATATCTCCGCGCTCCAGCGACTTGTATTTCATGGCAGGGGATAGCGATGAACAAAATAATGGAAAGAGGGGCAAGGCTCGGCAAGAAACATGCCTGTGCATTTGCCGCGGTTGCATTGATCTCGATGATGTCCGGTTGCCAAAGCATGGATGCCACCAAGACGAGCTCGATCGGCACCAAGCCCGTGGTTCATTCGCTTGGCCAGAGGGTGCACTACGCCAAGGACAAGCGGCTGCATCTGATCAACCGCAAACCGCTCACCAAGATGACCAACGTGACGCGTACGAGGGAGGAGGCCTATGCGGCCTTCGTGCGGCCGCAGCGGGTCGGCAGGCCGGCGACGGTGAAGGTCTCCTACAGTCTGGGCAATGGCGGCCCGCTCCTGGGTCATTCGCCCTGGATATGTGGTCCGAGCGGTTTCGGCCAGCGCGCCAGCTGCCGTTCGCGTTACTAAGCCATCAGACCTGAAGCGCGGCCGATTTGACTGCTGCCGGGTCTTTGCCGGGGGGGCGCGAGTGGAGGGCGGGAGGTTTGCGCAGACGTTGCGCTTTGCCTCTTGCCCTCCAACCGCCATGCGTTCGTTAGGCGCGGACCTCCGTGGCATTCCGATCAGGTCACGATGGTCGGCCCGGGGCGTGCCAGCCGTCATTGTCGCCGGCCGGCGGCCGTAGCCGCGCGACATAGGCCGATGCTCCGTTCGCCTCGTGATAGACGCGTGCCAGCATTTCCGCCAGCACGCCCGACGTCACCATCTGCACCCCGGCGATGAGCAGGAAGAAGCCGGTGAACAGCATCGGGCGCGTTCCGATGTCTTCGGCGAAAAACAGCTTCAGGCAAAGCAGGTAGGCAAGGATCAGCGAACCCAGCGCGCCAAGCACGATGCCGATGCCGCCGAAGAAATGTCCCGGCCGTGTGCGATAGCGCATGAAGAAGTACATGAACACCAGATCGAGCACGACCCTGAAGGTGCGCGAAATGCCGTATTTGGACTGGCCGTGGATGCGGGCATGGTGCGTCACCACCTCCTGCGCGATGCGTCTCGGGGTCGTCACCGTGGCCAGCCATGCCGGGATGAAGCGGTGCATCTCGCCGTAGAGCTTGACGCTGCGGATGACGTTGCCGCGATAGACCTTAAGGCTGCAGCCATAGTCCTTGAGGCGCACGCCGGTGACGCGCGCGATCAGCGCGTTGGCGATGCGCGAGGGCAGCCTGCGCATGAAAAACCCTTCCTGGCGGTCCTTGCGCCAGCCGACCACCAGGTCGAGATCCTCGCTCAGCAGGCGATAGACCATGCGCGGAATGTCGTAGGGATCATTTTGCAGGTCGCCGTCGATCGTGGCGATGACGTCGCCGCGCGCCGCGTCGATGCCGGCCTGCATCGCGGCGGTCTGCTTGTAGTTGCGCACCAGCTCGACCGCATGCACATGCGAGCCGTAATGCACTGCAAGGCGCCTGATCTCGCTCACCGTCGCGTCGGTGCTGCCGTCATCGACCAGCACGACCTCCCAGGGCTGGTCGTAGCCTTCCATCGCCTGGTGGATCCGTGCCAGCAGCGGCTCGACATTTTCGGCCTCGTTGTACATGGGGACGACGATGGACAGCGTATGGTTCGGCATTACCGCGCCGTCAGGCAGTCCCGAAGCAGGGATGGGCAATACGTTCATTGGGATGGCTTCCTTGCAGGTCCGACAGCCGGATTTCCCGGCAGCGTCGATTTCGAGGGAAACAGCCAGGCGATCGCACCCGTGGCGATTGCCGAGCAGAAGATGAACAGGTGCAGCGCCAGCGCCGCCTGCAAGCCATTCTTCATCGTGATTCCGGAGGTGAGCAGCGCCGCCGCTGCTCCCGCTTCATAGGTGCCGAAGCCGGCGACGCCTTGCACCGGCAGTATGGCGGCTCCTTCGGCCCCAACGACGCCTGGAAAGGCGGTCGAAAAGGATGTCCCCAGCAGCATTGCCAACAACCATCCCTGCACAGTGAGCTTCAGCGACCAGTTCGCGATCGTCCACCACCAGCCATAGCGCGAGCGTCCGGTTGCTTCGGTGAACACATCTCGGAGCTTGCCGAGCTTCGCCACGATCTTGCCGCGGCCGGCCCAGTCATGCGGCGCACGCGCCCAGCGCGGCAGGTACCAGGCGGCGGTGATCAAGACGGCCCCGCCCGCAATCCTAATCGCCGGATGCAGGCCCGGCCATACAGCCAGGGCCAGCACGCCGACGACGAAGGCGTCCTGCAGCCTGAACCACAGCAGTGAGGCGCTGGCGCGCATGATCGGTATGCCGAAGACCTGGCGCAGGAGCAGGGGAAAGGCCGTCTCGCCGCCGCGAAAGGGCACGACGTTGATCATCGCATTGTGGATCAGAATGACGCGCAGGCAGGCGCCGAAGCGGCCATGCACCTCGTCGCGGAACTCGTCGCAGACGCGCAGCGCACGCAAGACATAGGTGGCGAAGAACGCGATCGTCGCCACGGCGAAGGTGCCGGGCGTGATGCGGGCAAAGGCGTCGCCGACCATGCGCCAGCGCGAGTCGCTGGCGAGCCAGGCCAGCAGGGCCAGCGTCACAATGATCGAAATCGCTCGTTTCAACAATTCCTCCGGTCGCAACCGTCGAATTCCGCCAGCCGTAGAGATATTTGAGCTTGCTGGCCGGCTTGTCTCGCTTAGCTTGCTGCGTTGGGCAGGCGAGGGCGGGTCGGCAAGGTCGCTGACCGTCGCCGGATTTCCAACGTTTGCCTGATCCCCAGCCCATAAGCCCAACGGCCTGACCAGATCAAGGCCGGCTGATTTCATAAATCAGGAGGTTGTCCGAATCCAGCCGCTTGGTCCCGATCTTGTTGAGATAGTCGATCACCCCGTCATGATGCTCGATGAACGGCCGTTTCTGACTGTCTTCGGCATCCTTTGCCACGCCGAACCAATCCGCGCCTTGCGTGCGAAGTTCCTCAAGCTGTGCTATCGCGATGGCATCGTCCTCGACGAACCTGGACCACTCCACGTCGCCGCCACCAGGCGGAAACACCCACCCGCGCGCCCTGCTGTAATAGACTGCGACGGGATCTCCCACCTCCGGAGCGATGGCCACGACAAGATCGCCAGGTTGGGCCCTGCGCGCCAGCTCGTCGCCAAGCAACTTTCCATTCATGGCGAAGGGCGCCTTCATCGTCCGGACGAGGGGAAAAGTCGACCAGACAAGCATAGCGGCCGCGATGCAAATCGACCGCAGAATTACCCCAGGAGACGAAACGGTTTTGGCTCCAAGCGTCGCCAGGACGACCGCGCCACGGCCGCAAAACATCGCAAATGGCACATGGAATATATGATAGTTCCATGGATTGGTCGTGATCTCACGTGCCGCAGCGAGATAAACAACAGAGGCCGCTGCAAGCCATATGAAAGGTATGGCCGAAAGAGCGCGTTCTTTCGATTCCGCGACTGGCTGGGGCGGCATCCAGAATCCGACCGCCATCAAAATCATGAACGGATAGCCATAAAACCACCAGACCGACGTGTTCCAAACAGATTTGAAATAGAAATCGTTGTTGAAAAACGTCCAGAATCCAGAATCCCAGATGTATCCGCTGCCCGCGACATGAAAGGGCGGATAGGTTCGCCCGAGATAAATGGCCCAGCTGTAGTAGGCGCCGATGACGAACAGGCTGACCAGTCCGCTTATGAATACTTTGGCCGCATGCTTTCGCCGATTTTGCAAAAGCCAGCAAACCATCAGATAGAATATGACGCCTCCAGCAGCCAAACCCGGTGGTTTTGCAAGCACACCGAGGGAAAAGCTGGCTGTGGCGAAGGGGAGCAGCCACGCGCTGCCTCCCGTCCAGTATTTCGTGAAAAGCCAGACGCCCAAGGTTACCAGAGCCAGCATCGAGGGGTCGGGAAGGAACGAGCTGTCGATCATGATCGCCGCCGGCATCAGCGCATAGGCAAGTGCCGCGGCGTGGGCGTGCGTCTCGCCCCAGCATAGCGCCGTTAGTCTGTGCAGTGAAAACACCGTCACCAAGCCGAAAAGGGCCGCAATCATGCGGCCGAACCAGTCGTGCCAGCCAAAGAGTTGGTAGAGTATGGCGGTCAGATAGCTGACGATCTGGAACTCGCGGCCCTGATAGCTTGGCCCGGGCCCGGTCCAGCTGACCTCGGGGAAGAAGATGTTCCAGCTGCGCTGCTGGAAATTGTCGGCCATCATCGCGGTACTTGTTTCGCGCCAGCTGAAGGCATCGACCAGCGGCAAGGTTATGTTGTGGAACCTGAACAGGATCGCAATGAACAGTATCCCCAGCAAGATCGCCATGTTGGGGCTCACGGTGTTGCGAGCAGTCGTTTCCCGGACGGTCGACTGCTGCCGGTATTGCTGACCTTCAGCCTGGTTCAATTCCGGGTCGCCCGCCATTTGAAACCGCGTCCTCCCTCACGTCTGCGGATGTTGCTTTTGAGTGCGATTGTCAGAGTTGGGCAGAGCATATGACACATTTCTTAATTTTGACGACAGCGGGATGCGCACATCTGGAACGGTTGTTGTCCGTCCGCTCGCAAAGGTTGACATCACCGTTCTCGCGACTGTTAAATAGTTCATACGGCTGTCAGAGCGATGATAGTGCTACCTTGGGCAAAACGGGCATGCGAACGCCAATTGTACTGACAGCTCTGACCGGATTGCCACCGCATGGTGTCGACCGTCGACGCAAACATTGTCGGTTCGCAACTTGTATGCAACTCATGTTTCTCCTGGCCCTCTGCGGCCAGACGGCGCTTTCGGGAACGGCGCATGCGGCTGCCGCCAAAGACGGCAGACCAGCGGGAACGGTCATCGCACCGGCTCCAACTGCCTACGAGCTGCAGCTTCTTTATGCCGACCGCACATGGATATGGAAAAACGGCGCGGCCTTTTTCGCGCAGGACAATCGACGTCTCCAGGCCTGGACGTCCGGGCAGGACACCACGTCTGTCGCGGAGGGCAGATGGCTGGTGACCAAGGACGGCAAGATGTGCATGGAGCTCGCCTGGCGATCGAAAGGTTACACCGGCGAGCAGCACCGCACCTGCTACAGCCACCGCATTCAGGGCCGGAATATCGAGCAACGCAAGGATCCGGACGGGGAATGGTACGGTTTCAAGCGATCTCCCGAGGATCCTTCCGACGAATACAAGAAGTTCGAAGCAGGCGACACCAAGGGCGCGCAGTTCGAAGTGACCCGCAAGCTGGTCGATGCCAAAAAGTAGGCCGCGCTTCCGGCCGCGCTGAGATGGCCTGGCTGTTCTTCCCGTGCGCCTGTCGTGGAACCCGCGAATCGCTTATAGTTGAGTGGCTCGGCAGGCGCGATCGGCGCGCCGATCGCATTTAATCGCATTCAATTGCATCACCCGGACGACAAGACGATGGCCTGCCATACGGTTTTGATGAAATTTAATAATTAGTGATATCTAATATAACGTGTGATGTGCGAGTGGTCACTCATGCGGCGTGGAAGCGGCCCAAGTATAGTATGTCGCAATGCGCCCCTGGCTTATACTTGATAGCAAGGGACAGAGGATGAGAAATTCCGCGAGCGTATTTCGCTCAAGCAAGAATGTCGTATCTATTGCCGCGGCTGTGGCGCTGAGCTCTATGGTTGCAGGTTGTCAAGGTATGGACGCAACTGAAACCGGTTCGGTCCTTATCAGGCCCATCGTCCACCCGGTCCGCAGTCAGCCCGCGGTCCAGCCCGTGCAGGCCAGATTTCTCGTGCGCTCGCTCCGGGCCGACCTTCCGATCCAGATGACAAGCACAATAGGGACCGAAAGTGCCTACGCCTTTGCACCGCCGCAACGGATCAAAGCCAGCACGCCGGCGCCGGTGAACATCTCGTTCAATCCGGGCGATGGCAGCACGTTCTCGGGCGGCTCGCCTTATATCTGCAGCCCTAGCGGATTTGGCCAGCGCGCGAGCTGTCACCCCCGCTATCTCTGACCCGTCGGGCGACGACCGGCGCTGCCGCCCTCACTGGCGGCAGTTTCATGGGCCTGGTCTTCAGTCCGAAAAAGGGAGCGGCCGTCCTGACAATCGTATCGATGTCTGAAAGCTCCGGCACAAAGCCAAGATGTTCGCGTGCGCTTCCCGGGTCGGCGTAGAGCTCCGCCGGATCTCCGGGGCGTCGGCTCCTGAACACTGCCGGAACCGGCCTCGACGTCATTCGGCCGACCGCCTTGACAATCTCCTTGATGGAGACGCCTCGCCCTGTGCCGAGATTGACCGCAAGGCTTCGCCCGCCACCCTCGAGATGCATGAGCGCTTTCAGGTGGGCGCGGGCCAGATCGGTGACGTGGATATAATCCCTTACGCAAGTGCCGTCCGACGTGTCGTAGTCGGTGCCGAAAACCTCGATCGCGTCGATGATGCCCGATGCGGCCATGAGCACTCTGGGAACCAGATGGGTTTCCGGCGAATGCCACTCACCGAGCTCGCCATCGGGATCGGCGCCACAAGCATTGAAATAGCGCAGGATCGCAAATTTCATTCCGTACGCGGACGCATAGTCGCCGATGATCTGTTCGCCGATCAGCTTGGTGCGCCCATAGGGGCTGATCGGATTTTGCGAGGAGGTCTCGCGAACCGGCAACGCCTCCGGCACGCCGTAGGTCGCACAGCTGCTGGAGAAGATGATGTTTTCGATCGAACTCGCGCGTGCGGCATCGAGCACCGCGATGGTGCCTGTCACATTGGTCGAATAATATTCGGCCGGCTCGCGAACGGACTCTCCGACATAGGCCAGCGCAGCAAAATGGATCACGGCCGTCGGCCGGTGCGTTTCCATCGCCCGCCGCAGTGCATCCCGATCCCGGATATCGCCGACGACAAGCGGCCCCCAGGCGACGGATCTCTCATTGCCGCGGCTCAGATTGTCGAAAACCACCGGCATGTAGCCGGCGGCGGCCAACTGCTTGCAGGTGTGGCTGCCGATGAAGCCGGCTCCACCCGTCACCAGGACCGCCGGCCGGCTCATGAAGCAGCAGCTCCTCTGGCGGTGTGACTTCCGTAGAGCAGGGTATCAAAATACTCGACGGTACGCGCGAGCCCCTGGCTCAAGCTGATTTTCGGCTCCCAGCCGAGATTGGCCCTGGCAAAGGAGATGTCCGGCTTGCGTTGCCTGGGATCGTCGACGGGCAGCGGCCGATGCACGATCTTCGATCGGGCGTTGGTGTAATCGACGACCAGCGTCGCCAGTTCCATGATGGTGAATTCGGCAGGGTTGCCGAGATTGACCGGGTGGGCGGGCGCGTTCGGCGCATTCATCAGCCGGATAAAGCCCTCGATCAGGTCGTCGGCATAGCAGAAGGAGCGCGTCTGCTGGCCGCTGCCATAGACGGTCAGGTCCTCGCCGCGCAGCGCCTGGACGATGAAGTTCGAAACCACACGTCCATCGTCGGGCTGCATGCGGCGACCGTAGGTGTTGAAAATGCGGGCGACACGAATATCGAGACCATAGGTTCTCGAATAATCGAAGAACAGGGTTTCGGCCGAGCGCTTGCCTTCATCGTAGCAGGAGCGCGGCCCGTGCGTGTTGACGTTGCCGAAGTAGCTCTCGGGCTGTGGATGCACGAAGGGATCGCCATAGACTTCGGACGTCGAGGCCTGGAATATCTTGGCCTTGTTCTGTCGCGCGAGTTCCAGAAGGTTCAGCGAGCCAAGCACGCTTGTCTTGAAGGTGTGGATCGGATCTGCCTGGTAGTGCGGCGGAGAGGCTGGGCAGGCGAGATTGTAGATCTCGTCGCACTGAAGGTCCGAAGGCAGTGCATCGACGATGTCGTGCTCGATGCAGCTGAAGCTCGGATTGCGCTGAAGGGCATTGAGATTGTATCTTTTGCCGGTGTGGAAATTGTCCAGCGCGACAACGTCGTATCCGTCCCGCAAAAGACGTTCGCACAGATGCGAACCTAAAAATCCCGCTCCTCCGGCGACAAGGGCGCGTCGTCGGCTTTGGCTGGCGTCCTTTTGGCTGCCGGATTCCAGTTTCAGAACCTTGACAAGCTTAGTCATGCTTTCCTCATACGCACCGAACACGCTACCGCCGGGCCGGGACAAAGCATCGCCCGGCCACGTTCCTGAGAACGTGGCAAACCTCCGCATCTGCGGAACCGCCATCACTGATGTGCGTCAATTGTTCTTTGGCTTTCGCGAAGCTGGTGCGACTACACAACCTCCGTGCTGCCGCTCAGCATTCTCCGCGCCCCGAAATCGCGATCACACGCCCGGTGTCACCATCGATTGCTCGCCCAAATTGCACATCCCAACGCATCGAAAATATACCTGTGGAAATTATAGTCAACTAAATTAGCAATTTCTTAACCAAATGCGCTCGCGAATGGTTAATCATGAAAGCGGCTACGGCCTCTCGGATCGAAGCATGGCGCACAAGGCAAATCCTGTTTACGAATCAGCATATTGGCTCGATCGACGTCAACATGTTGCCGGACGCGGCAAGCTGTCCCTTGAGGTAGAATCAAAACCTGACAGCAAGAACGGCCAAGAATGAGCCGACAGCAATATTCAGCGCGGCGCGCGAAATACACGGCTTAATTTTTGAGCGCATAGGTAGAACGTTATCGGCATTGTTGCGCAGCCACGCCGCCAATCTGGTTGCGCTCGCACCCCGCACGGTCCACCTCCAGGGTGGCTGCCGCAACTGGCCATCGCCTTTTGGCCGTCGGGGCGCTATTGGCAAGGTTACGATACGCCATGGTGATGTGAATGCGCTTTCTGTTTGTCCTGATCCTGCTTGTCGGCGCCGGCGTCGGTGTCATCTATCCCTGGGCGATGAGCAATTTCTCCGGGCACGAGATCGGCACCTGGCGGGTCTATGAGCAAGGCCGTTTCAAGCCGCTGACGGTGCCGCTCTCCGGCCGCGATGCGCCGGTGCGGGTGCTGGTCGACCTGACCGCAAGAGCCGAGCGCATCGTCTCGCAGCAGCGCACCGTGCTGACGCTGACCGCCGCCAGCAATGGCCGCACGGTGCTCGCCTCGACGCTGCAGTTCAACCATTCCGACAATCCTCGCCAGGCCAGCCCGCAACTGCCCGACAAGATCTTTCGCGACGAGGCCGGCGTCATCGCGACCGTCAGCCCGGGTCCCTACGTCTTCACCGTCGGACCGGGTGATGCCGACGACATACCGATGCGGGCTGTCGATCTCATCCTGCGCTCCGGCGCAGGCGAGATCGACAGCCGTGCACGGCCGGTCGGCTTCGCGCTGATGGCGATCGGCCTGATCGGATTTTTGCTGACCTTGCGCACTCGAGGCGGTCGGCCGGAAAATCCGAACTCTCAGCCGCCACCGCCGCGCTGGGGCAGGGGCTGATGCATGTCGCCCAAAAGTGTGCAGCGGTTTTGGGACAACGACATGCATAACGGCACAAGACGATGAACTACCGCCACGCTTACCATGCCGGGAATTTCGCCGACGTCGTCAAGCATGTCGTGCTGACGCGCTTGCTCGAGTATCTGAAGCAGAAGGACAAGGCGTTTCGGGTCGTCGACACCCATGCCGGCATTGGCCGCTACGATCTGTCGTCGGCCGAAGCGCAGAAGACGGGTGAGTGGCAAGGCGGCATCGGCAGGCTGATCGATGCCCCGTTTGCCGCGCCGGTGGCAGCACTGCTCGCGCCTTATCTGGAGACAATACGGTCGCTCAACCCTGAGGGTGGCATCCAGAAATACCCGGGCTCCCCGTTGATTGCGCGCCATCTCATGCGCAAGCAGGACAGGCTGACCGCGATCGAGCTGCACCCCAAGGATGCCGCGAGGCTGAGGACGTTCTTTGCCGGCGATTTCCAGGCCCGGATCATCGAACTCGATGGTTGGCTCGCGCTCGGCGCCCATCTGCCGCCGAAGGAGAAGCGCGGCCTTGTTCTCATCGATCCGCCATTCGAGGAAGCGGGTGAGTTCGATCGCCTCGTCGACGGGCTCATAAGGGCGCACAAGCGCTGGCCAGGCGGCATCTACGCGCTCTGGTATCCGATCAAGGACCGCAAGGCGATCATCGCTTTCCGCAAGGCGCTGAAGCAATCGGGCATCCCGAAGCTGCTCGACATCGAATTCGAGATCAGGCCGGCCTCTTTGGAACCCAGCCTCGACGGCAGCGGTCTGCTGGTGGTCAATCCGCCGTTCACGCTGGAGGGCGAGCTGCGGACGCTGCTGCCGGCCCTGCACAGGCTGCTTGCGGTGGGGCGGCCGGCGCACTGGTCGTTGGAATGGCTGGCCGGCGAGCAGGCTTGAGGCGGGCTCATTGACGACCCGGGACCCGCGCTCTTTTGGATCCGGGCATGAACGTGCCAGAGCCATTCCGGTGCCGTGTAAATTCGGCTTTGGTCGAAAAGCAGTTTCAAACTGGGAAACCATTGTCAACGCAACCGCTTGACCGCCGCCGAGCGAATCCGCACAGTGCGCACAATCGACCTTGAGAGGCTGCCATGACTCGCTTCGCCAAATCCGCTCTTGCCGCCCTGATTTCGCTCTGCACCCCGCTTGCCGCGCCTCTCGGTATCACCCAGACCGTGCAGGCCGCCGATCTTACGGTCTATTCCGATGAAGACAGCGGGGTCTGCGGTCAGCCTTGGGTACTGAACAAGATCACCAGCCGCTTTTCCTATCAGGTGCATCACGTGCCGCATCTGCCGGATGTAGAGATCACTGATTTCCGGCGCATTCACCAGCATCGCTATCTGGCGGCCGACGATACCTGGCCGATCGGTCGCCGTTATTGCGGGGCCACCGTCAGCCTGTCCGACGGCCGCGATCGCACCATCTGGTACCTGATCGAGGAAGGCCAGGGCTTTGCCTCGATCGGCGACAATGTCGAATTCTGCGTCTCGGGCTTCGACCGCTGGATGGTCTACAACGGCCGCTGCCGCATTCTGCGCTAAACCCGGTTTCCCCTTCCAATCTCTTTCGCGCCTGTGGCTTGATCGGCTGCAGGCGTTTTTCGTGCTGCGTTGACAGCTGGCGCGATCCGTCGCATAGATATGAGGCAGACCTGTCTCACCACCTTGGTATGCGCCATGACACCATCGCCCGTTTCCGATAAGCGCCAGCACGTCCTTGAAACGGCCTACGTGCTGTTCAAGCGCGCCGGTTTTCATGCGACGGGTATCGACCGGATCATCGCCGAAGCCGATGTGGCCAAGATGACGATGTATCGCCACTTCCCCAGCAAGGACGAATTGATCGTCGAGGTGCTCGACTATCGCGCTATGCGTTTCGACCGCCAGCTCGACCGGCTCGCCCAGGAGGGCATTCCGCCGGAACAGAAAATCGGAAGGATCTTTGACTGGCATGCACGCTGGTTCCGCAGCGCCGATTTCCATGGCTGTCTGTTCGCACATGCATTGGCCGAGTTCGGCGATCCCGGGCATCCGGTTTTCAAGGCCGTTGTCAGGCAGAAGAACGGCCTCAAGCGGCGCATGCGGTCTATCCTCGAAGAGATGATGCCGCGCGGCCGCGCCGAAAGCGTGGCGGCGACACTGCTTATGCTGATCGAAGGTGCGACCTTGCTGGCGCAGATGGGGCCGGCCGACGCCGCCATTCGCGACGCCCGCAAGGCGGCCATGGGCATCGTCGCTGCTTCGCGTAAGTCCCAATGAGCCCGCTGGTCATCGGGCTCGCATTGTTTGCGGCGATCCTGCACGCAACCTGGAACGCGTTCCTGCGCACGGGGGCCGACAGGTTGTGGACCGTCACCGTCATGAGCTTTTCCAGTACGGCGCTCGCCATCCCCTTAGCCTTCTTCCACGCCCTTCCGGCCGCGCCGGCCTGGTCCTACATTGTGCTCTCGGCCTGCCTGCAGGTTGGCTACAGTTTGTTTCTGGTGGCCGCCTACAGATATGGCGAGCTGGGACAGGTCTATCCGATCGTTCGCGGCAGCGTGCCGCTGCTCGTCACGCTCGGCGGGTTCTTCCTGGCCAACCAGCAGCTCACTCTGCCGCAGACCATCGGTGTCGCGCTGGTCGCGGGCGGCATCATGGGCCTTTCTCTCGGAAGGGGCAGGGCCGCCACGACATCGATACTCTATGCGCTGGCAACGGGAGCGATCATCGCCGCCTATGCGACGGTCGATGCGCTCGGCGTTCGGGCGGCGGGAAACGCCGGCGCCTATACCGCATGGGTGCTGCTGATCTACGGCGCGTTGCTGCCGGCGGCCTTCGTCGCCTGCCGTGGCCGGCTCACAGTCGACCTGGGTGCGCCGGAAACCTGGAAGGCGCTGGGCGGCGGCCTGTTTGCACTTCTGGCCTACGGTGTCGTGGTCGCGGCCTTCGCGCTCGGACCGGCCGGTCCGATCACCGCGATCCGCGAAACCAGCGTCGTCTTCGCGGCCTTCATCGGACGTCTGTTCCTCGGCGAGGTGCTGACGCCGCGGCGGGTCGGCGCCTGCGCCATCGTCGCGCTCGGCGCCATCTGCCTCGGCTATCAGCCGTGACGGAAATGCGCATCGCGCAGTTTCTCGATTTTCCTGATGGCGCCGACAGGTAAACCGGCTAGTCTGGACTCCCGAGAGCGGCATTACCCTCGGGAGTTTTCATGGATCTCGCGACCTCGCTTGCCTTTGCGGCCGCCTTCTTCGTGT
This sequence comes from Mesorhizobium sp. M7A.F.Ca.US.005.03.1.1, assembly GCF_003997975.1. Classification (NCBI taxonomy): domain Bacteria; kingdom Pseudomonadati; phylum Pseudomonadota; class Alphaproteobacteria; order Hyphomicrobiales; family Phyllobacteriaceae; genus Mesorhizobium; species Mesorhizobium sp. M7A.F.Ca.US.005.03.1.1. The sequence continues at coordinate 51,897 of NZ_RZRO01000023.1, read as the reverse complement.
TCGCTGCCAGCCCGGGTCCGGACAACATGACGATCATCGCGCGCACAATCTCCAATGGCGCCGCGTCGGGCATCGCCTACGGTGCCGGCACCGTGGTCGGCATCCTCATCTTCCTGATCCTCGCCGCCTTCGGCCTGTCGATCGTCGCCGCCAAGATGGCGATCGTCATGACGGTGCTTCGCTATGGTGGAGCGGCCTATCTGGTCTGGACGGGCATCAGGCTGTGGATGGCGGCGCCCGTCATTCCCGAACTGCAGCCCATCTCAGGACGGCGAGGGCTGTTGATGATTTTTGCCACCGGCATCGCGCTCAATCTTGGCAATCCGAAAATGCCGTTGTTCTACATTGCGCTGTTGCCTAGCGTCGTCGGCGCATCGCTCGACGCAGGTCATCTCGGTGTGCTGATGATGGTGATCGTGGCCGTCGAGGTCGTGGTGATCGGCGGTCATGTCGTCCTCGCCGGTCGCGCCCGCAGCCTGTTGCGCACACCAAGGATCGTACGCCGGGTGAACCGCGCGGCGGGCGGTGTGATGATCGGCGCCGGCGTTGCCGTTGTTGCCGCGCGCTGAGCGGATTGCCCAGTCATCACGCTATTTCCTGCGCGCCGCCGCCTCGGCCTGATCGAGGATCTTGCGCAGGAATGCGGCATGGCCGCGGAACGCGCGCCGTCCGCTCGTCGTCGCCCTGACGCGCGTCTGCGGCCGGCGGCCGACGAACAGCTTTTCGATGTCGACATAACCAGCCCTGGCCAGCGTATCGAGATGCGCACCGAGATTGCCGTCGGTGACGTCCACGATGGCTTTCAGCCCGGTGAAATCCAGCGTTTGCCGCCTTTCCAGCATGCTCAGCGCCGCCATGATCCTGAGCCGAGTGCTCTGGTGGATGATTTCGTCGGCACTCATCGATTGGCTCCGGCGCAGCCAAGCCGGAGGCCGCCGACAACCATGCTGCCGCCGTGGCGGACCGTCTTGGCAATCTCGAACGGCGACAGCGCCGCTTGCTCCTGTGCGATCGACATTGAAATGCTCCAGCATGCTGTACAGAATACTCTGCCATGTAGAGTTATCTGTCAATTCACGAGCAGGCCGATCTGCGTTCGTGCTTGACAAGACGATGCACCGATCGGCTGTCGCATTGCAGTATAGATCGTCCGCCTGCACGAGATGATCGCACCGATGAGGCAGCGGTCATGATATCGGCGACCGACGATCGACACGCAAAGCTGCTCGCTGATCTTCGGAGCTTCACGAGAGGAGCGCTTCCGCGGACTGTGGAGAATGTCGGCGACACATTCTAGCCAATGGTCGAAGATCAGAAGTGAATTTCTGCGACGATCAGCACGACCATGTGCCGATCGTAACCGAAATTTAAGCTGCGAAAATCAGTCTATTGCTTCGCTGGCTAGCAAGCCGCGAGTCAGATATGCATGAGCGCGCCGGGTCATTACGGCCGTCGGCACAAAGGAAGGGGCATCGCATGGCTAAGCAGTCATCCAAAGCGCCGGCGTCCAAGGCACCGGCAAAGAAAGCACCCGCAAAAGCAGCGACGGCAAAGGTCGCAGCTGCAGTGAAGAAAGCAGCACCTGCTGCCAAGCCGAAGGCCGCGGCGGCCAAGGCAAAAGCAGCACCGGCCAAGAAGCCGGCAGCGAAAGCTGCGGCGAAACCGGCAGTGAAGAAGGCGGCACCCGCCAAGGCAGCGGCAAAGCCGGCTGCCAAGGCGGCACCGGCCAAGAAGCCTGCAGCGAAAGCTGCGGCGAAACCCGCAGCGAAGAAGGCAGCAGCACCTGCCAAGAAACCGGCTGCCAAGGCTGCACCAGCCAAGAAGCCGGCTGCCAAGGCTGCTCCGGCAAAGAAGGCTGCGGCAGCGAAATCTTCAGCGCCGGTGAAGAAAGCGGCACCTGCGGCCAAGCCGAAGGCAGCGCCCGCGAAGGCCGGCAAGAAGTAGTCGCGCTTCCCTCGCCGGGGGCGGTGCCGAAACAGTCAAGGGCGGGTGCCTCACAGGGCGCCCCGCTCGTTGTTTAGGCAGTCGGAAGGCGAGAACAGAGGCGGACGGAGGATATCTTTTCGCAGCTCCCAGGACTTCGCCATAGGGCGGAGTCCGGTGGGGCTTTTTTCGTGTCATTCATGCGGGTGATGAAACATCGGCGCGAGGCTCGTCGGTCTTGCCAGTCGGCTGGCGGCTTCGCGCGATCCCGGCAACCATGGTGATGAAGCACCGTCTTCATGGAGCGCTCGCTAAACGGCCCTGGCCGCTGCGTCGCTCGCTGGCGGCTGGGTTTTCCGCTTCTGGCCATTGCCCGATCGCGCCCGATCGGTCAACACTGCCGGCCTGCAAAACAGGAAACGGATCATGCCCAGACTGCTCTATGCGTCGTCTTCTCCCTACAGTTCCAAGGTACGAATGGCGGCAGCCTATGCCGGCATCGCTGTCGATCTGGTGCCGATCAAGACCGAGGAGAAGCCGGCCGACTTGATGATCGCCAACCCGCTCGGCAAGATTCCGGTTCTGGTGCTCGACGACGGTCGCTCCATCCATGACAGTCGCGCCATCACCCAGCATCTCAACCGTTTGTCGAAGAGCGCGCTTTTTCCACGCAATCCCGACAAGCGGCTCGAGGCAGAAGTGCTGGAGGCATTGGCCGACGGCATTTGCGACTGTGCGCTGTCGATGGTCTATGAACGGCGCACGCGGCCTGAGGAGATGGTCTATCAGCCCTGGCTCGATCGCCAGTGGGCGAAGATCACGGCGGCACTCGACCTGCTCAACGCCAACCCGCCGAAGCTGCCGAAAAAGATCACCGCCGGCCAGATGGCGCTGCGCGCCTGCCTTGGCTATCTCGCGCTGCGCTTTGCCGGGAAATGGGAGAAGGGTCGCGCCCGGCTGACGCGGTGGGCGGCACGCTTCGACGAGAAGTTTCCAGAACTGAAGCCCTGCATTCCCGGTTGACCGCCCATTACCCGAATAGATTTACCCGGAAATCACGCGAGCATAAAAAAAGCCGGGCGCGAGGCCCGGCTTTTTCGTGTCGTGGCTTGAACGACTTAGAACTTCATACCGACGCCGAAGGTGACGCGGTTGTCGGTGGCCTTGACCTTGCCGATGCCATCGAAGCTCTTGCTGCCGAAGTCGGTGTAACGATACTCGACGCGACCGAAGACATTGTCGGTCAGCTTGATGTCGGTGCCGAGACCAGCGGTCCAGCCGAGCAACGTGGCGCGGTCCGAACCGTATACGTCGTCTTCGACCTTCAGGCTTCTTCCGGCGAGACCGCCGGTGCCATAGAGCAGGATTTCGGGGGTCACGGCATAGCCGAGACGGGCTCGCAACGAACCCTCGAAGCCGGCCTTGGAATTGACGCCAGAATCGTCGCCCTTGACGCCGTTGTAGCCGAGTTCGGCTTCAGCGCCGTAGACGAAGTTCTCTTGCTGCCACTGATAGCCGCCGAAAACGCTGCCGACGAAGCCCTTGGTGCCGACGTCAACATTGTCAACACCCAGATCCTTTTCCTTGGTATGGCCGCTGAAGCCATAGCCGACGTTGAGACCGGCGTAGGGGCCGGCCCACGAAGCGACGGGAAGTTCAGCGATCGGCGCAGGTGCCGGCGGCTCTTCCGAAACCACGTCAGCAGCATAGGCAGTTCCGCTGAGGGCGAAGAGCCCGAGCGCAACGGCCAGCGGCCGTGCGAATTTGAGATTGGCTTGCATTGTTCTTTACTCCTTAAGCCACAGGACACAGGCTTGTTTCTCACGATCGCCATCGACCCGTCCGGGGGGTGAAACGGATCTGGCGTTCGTCGGTTCCAAATGTCGTGTCAAAATGCGGCTGAAGCGAACCTGAACTTGGGTCATTCCCCGGCGCAAATGAGGCAGAACCTTGACGTTGCATCTTCGCAACAGCGAAATGGCAGGAACCATCCGGTGCTGCGCTGCACACCGCTTGGTGCAAGGACTCCAGCACCCTATATTGCGGTCGGGCACGCCTGAGTCCAGGGCGGGCCAAGATGCCCAAACGGCCGTTTCGCCACAATGCTGCCCAAGGTGCGAACACCATTTAACGCATGCCGGGCCATATTTCGCCGGCACTGCTTTTTCGGGCCGAAATTGAGGATTGACACCATATGAGCAAAGCCACTGTCACGGCGCTGGTGACGGGCGGGGCCAGGCGGATCGGCAGGGCGATCGTCGAGGATCTCGCCGCGCACGGTTTTGCCGTCGCCATCCATTGCAACCGCTCGCGCACCGAGGCCGATGCGTTGGCTGCCGAAATCATCGCCGGAGATGGCCGCGCCGCGGTGGTCGCCGCCGACCTGACCGATATGGACGCCATCGATGACCTTATCGGCGAGGCGCAAGCAGCGCTCGGGCCGCTCTCGCTGCTGGTCAACAACGCGTCGCTCTTCGAGGACGATTCGGTTCTGGATTTCGACTGGCGGGCCTGGGACCGGCACTTTGCCGTCCATGTGAAAGCGCCCGCGCTCCTGGCGCAGAATTTCGCCCGGGCACTACCGGCAGGGCAGGAGGGCCTGATCGTCAACATGATAGACCAGCGCGTCTGGCGGCCGACGCCGCGCTACTTTTCCTATGCACTGTCCAAATCGACGCTGTGGACAGCCACCCAGATGATGGCGCAAGCGCTCGGTCCCCGCGTCCGCGTCAATGCCATCGGCCCGGGGCCGACATTGAAGAACGCGCGTCAGGACGACAGCGATTTTGCAGCCCAAGTCGATGGCTTGATCCTCAAGCGCGGCCCGGAATTGCCGGAATTCGGCGCCACAATCCGCTATCTCTGGGAAGCGCGCTCGGTCACCGGCCAGATGATCGCGCTCGATGGCGGCCAGCATCTTGCGTGGCAGACGCCCGATGTGACAGGCATGACGGAATGAGTCCTATAGACCACAAAAGCAAGCCGCGCGGCGGCACCGACGATCTGCCTCCCGATATCGACCTCGAGGACGAGGCGGTCGAGGAGATGGTTGAAACCGTCGGTCCCGATGTCGCCTTCACCGCCATCGACTGGACGCCGCATGCCGGCGACGCGGAAGGCATGATCGGTGCCGAGGTGATCCAGACGCTGGTCAAGCGGCTGCCCAACGCGCCCGGCGTCTACCGCATGATGAACGCTGCCGGCGATGTGCTCTATGTCGGCAAGGCGCGCAGCCTGAAGAAGCGCGTCACCAACTACGCGCAAGGCCGCTTCCACACCACCCGCATCGGCCGCATGGTGCGCGAGACGTCGACGATGGAGTTCGTCGTCACCCGCACCGAGATCGAAGCGCTGCTGCTCGAAGCCAATCTTATCAAGCGCTTGCGGCCGCGATTCAACGTCCTGATGCGCGACGACAAGTCGTTTCCCTATATCCTCTTGACCGGCGACCATGTCTCGCCCGGCATCTATAAGCATCGCGGCGCGCGTTCGCGCAAAGGCGATTATTTCGGCCCCTTTGCTTCGGCCGGTGCCGTTGGCCGCACCATCAACTCGCTGCAGCGCGCCTTTCTGCTGCGCAGTTGCACCAACTCGTTCTACGAGAACCGCACGCGGCCATGCCTGCTTTATCAGATCAAGCGCTGCGCCGGTCCCTGCACCGGCGAGGTCTCGCACCAGGACTATGCCGAGCTGGTCAATGAGGCGAAGGACTTCTTGTCCGGCCGCAGCCAGAAGGTGAAGACGGAAATCTCGGCCGCCATGCAGCAGGCGTCGGAAGCTCTCGATTTCGAGCGCGCCGCGATCTATCGCGACCGGTTAGCGGCCCTGTCGCATGTGCAGAGCCACCAGGGCATCAATCCGGCGACCGTCGACGAAGCCGATGTCTTCGCCATCCATCAGGAAGGCGGCCAGGTCTGCATCCAGGTGTTCTTCTTCCGCACCGGCCAGAACTGGGGCAACCGCGCCTATTTCCCCAAGGCCGATCCGGCGTTGGAAGCAGCCGAGGTGCTGGGCTCGTTCCTGGCGCAGTTCTATGACGACAAGCCGACGCCGCGGAACATTCTTCTGTCGCATGGCGTCGAGGATCAGGAATTGCTGGCCGAGGCGCTCTCCACCCGCGCCGGCCGCAAGGTCGCGATCTCCGTGCCGCAGCGCGGCGAGAAGAAGGACCTGACCGACAACGCTTTGCAGAATGCCCGCGAAGCGCTCGGACGCCGGCTGGCTGAAACCTCCACCCAGGGACGCCTGCTTGCCGGTTTCGCCGAGACATTCGGCCTGCCGAAGCCGCCAGTGCGCATCGAGGTCTACGACAATTCGCACATCATGGGCACCAATGCCGTCGGCGCCATGGTCGTTGCCGGACCGGAGGGGTTCGTGAAGAACCAGTACCGGAAATTCAACATCCGCTCGACCGAGATCACGCCTGGCGACGATTTCGGCATGATGCGCGAGGTGATGGAACGGCGGTTTTCGCGGTTGCTCAAGGAGCATGGCGATGTCCCGGCTGGGGATGCAGCCGGCGGTTCGGCAGACGATATGGAGGACGATATCTCCGGCAGCTTCCCGGCCTGGCCCGATGTCATCCTGATCGACGGTGGCCAGGGCCAGATGACCGCGGTGCGCAAGATCCTCGCCGATCTCGGCATCGAGGATCGCGTGGTTGCCATCGGCATCGCCAAGGGCCAGGACCGCGATGCCGGCCGCGAGCGGTTCTTCGTCAAAGGCAGGGACTCGTTTTCGCTACCGGTCCGCGACCCCGTGCTCTATTTCGTCCAGCGGCTGCGCGATGAGGTTCACCGTTTCGCGATCGGCTCGCATCGGGCTCGCCGCAAGAAGGAAATGGTCAAGAGCCCACTGGATGAGATCAGCGGCATCGGTCCCGGCCGCAAGCGGGCATTGCTGCTGGCATTCGGCACCGCCAAGGCGGTCAGCCGCGCGGCCATCGAGGATCTGCGGAAAGTCGACGGGATTTCCGAGCAGGTGGCGAAACTGGTCTACAATCACTTCCACGAGAGTTGAAAAATCTGGCACTTTCATCTGGCCTGTCGAATCTGGCCTGTTGACCCCCCACATTCGCTTCTGATTTGAGTAGGCAGGCAGAAAGAGTTTCCCGGATATGGCCAAGCGCGCGTTCAACCTGCCCAACATGCTCACCTACGCCCGCATCGTCGCGGTGCCGATGGTGGTGCTGTGCTTTTTTCTCGAAGGACATCTGAAGTCGAGCGACTTTGCCCGCTGGTCGGCGCTGATCATCTTCCTGCTCGCCTCGATCACCGATTATCTGGATGGCTATCTGGCGCGCGCCTGGCAACAAACCTCCAACATCGGCAAGATGCTCGACCCGATCGCTGACAAGCTGCTGGTCGCCACCTGCCTGCTGCTGCTGGCTGCGGACACCGATCGCCATGCGGGCATTGCCGGCTGGTCGTTGTGGGCGGCGATCATCATCCTGTGCCGCGAAATCCTCGTCTCGGGCCTGCGCGAATATCTGGCGGCGCTGAAAGTCTCGGTGCCGGTGACGCAGCTGGCAAAATGGAAGACCGCCATCCAGATGGTCGCCATAGCGTTCCTCTTGGCCGGACCAGCCGGCGACAAGATCTTTCCGCTGACCACCCAGACCGGGCTGGTGCTGCTGTGGATCGCGGCGTTGGTCACGCTCTACACCGGCTACGACTATTTCCGCGCCGGCCTCAAGCACATCATGGACGAGTGAGATGACGACCCGGCTCATCTATTTTGCCTGGGTGCGCGAGCGCATCGGCATGCCCGAGGAAGACGTCGACTTGCCGGCTGGCATCGAGACGGTCGCCGATCTCCTGCGCTGGCTGAAATCGCGCGGCGAGGGCTACGAGCACGCGCTGCAATATCCCGACGTGATCCGCGTCGCCATCAACCAGGAGCATGTCGAGCACCGCGAGAAGATCGCGGGCGCCCGCGAAATCGCGCTGTTCCCGCCGATGACCGGGGGCTGACATGACCGGCGCGGTCTTACCTGTCGTGCGCATTCAGCGCCAAGATTTTGACGTCGCGGCCGAGATCGCCAGACTGACGCTAGGCCGCGCCGATATCGGCGCCGTGGTGAGCTTCTCAGGCCTTTGCCGCGACGAGCAGGGCGCGCTCTCAGCGCTCGAGCTCGAACACTATCCCGGTATGGCCGAAGCAGAAATCGCCCGCATCGCTGCTGAAGCGGTCGAGCGTTGGCCGTTGCAGGGGCTCACCGCCATCCACCGCCACGGGAAGATCGCGCCCGGCGAGAACATCGTGCTGGTGGTGGCAGCCTCCGCGCACCGCCATGCGGCGTTCGAGGCGGCGAATTTTCTCATGGACTATCTCAAATCGCGCGCGCCCTTCTGGAAGAAGGAGCATCGGGCTGACGGTTCGGAGGGTGGCTGGGTCGAGGCCAAGGAAGCCGATGCAACGGCCGCGCAACGCTGGAAAGCGTCCGAATAAGATCGCCGCAGCCATGCATTGACCGCAATCCTTTGGCCAATTGGCGGAATTGGTCAGCCTGGGCATTGGCAGCCCGGGGCATTGGCAGCCCAGGGCATTGGCAGCCCGGGGTGAGGGAGATAGTCATGCTGGACAGGATCGCGGAGTTCTTCATCTTCGGTTTCGTGCCTCTGGTCGTCGGCATATTGGCCGTTCCTGAGCAGTCTGTTGCCGCCGAAAAGGCAGTGAGAGGCGAAGTGATCTATCGCGAGCGCATTGCCTTGCCGCCCAGTGCCGTGCTCTCCGTGCAACTTGCCGATGTGTCGCTGGCCGATGCGCCGGCCACCATTATCGGCGAGCAGAAAGTAAAGCCGACCGGCCAGGTGCCGATCAGCTTCGAGATCAAATTCGACCCTTCCGTCATCCGGTCGCAGATGACTTACGCGTTGCAAGCCCGCATCACCGTCGACGACAAGCTCCTGTTCATCTCCGATATGCGCCATCAGGTCGATCCGCTGACCGACGTGCCGCAGACCATCATGCTGAAGATGGTCGCCCCGAACGCCGAGCCGACGGTTTCGGTCTTCGACCAGCTCTGGCTGGTCGACTATGTCGACGGCATCGGCGTCATCGCTGCCCCGCAAGCGACATTCAGGGTCAGCGAGGCCGGCAAGGCGGGCGGCAGCGGCCCCTGCAACACCTATTTCGCCACCGCCAAGGTCAATGGGCAAACGATCGTGATCGGAGACATCGGTTCGACCTACAAGGCCTGTGCGCCAGAGGTGATGGCCGAGGAAAAGGCGCTGTTCGATGCGCTGGCCAAGGCGGCGTCATACCGTGTCGAGGCCGGCAAGCTCATCATATCAGGCAAGGATGGCCGCGAGATCCTGCGCTTTAGCGCGGCGAGCTGACCCCCAACGAAAAAGGCCGGCGAAACGCCGGCCTTCTTTTTACGGAATCCAAGGTCTGGATCGTCGGCTCAGCCGACGATCTCGGTGTCCGAGAACCAGTACTTGATCTCTTCTGCCGCGGTCTCCGGTGCGTCGGAGCCGTGCACGGAGTTTTCGCCGATCGACAGCGCATGAACCTTGCGGATGGTGCCTTCGGCGGCGTTGGCCGGGTTCGTGGCGCCCATCACTTCGCGGTTCCTGGCAATGGCGTTCTCGCCTTCCAGCACCTGGACGACGGTCGGTGCCGACGACATGAATTCAACCAATTCGCCGAAGAAAGGACGGTCCTTGTGGACGGCATAGAAGCCTTCCGCTTCGCGGCGGCTCATCCAGACCCGGCGCGAGGCGATGACGCGCAGGCCTGCCTCTTCCAGCATCCTGGTGATGGCGCCGGTGAGATTGCGCCGGGTTGCGTCCGGCTTGATCATGGAAAATGTGCGTTCGAGCGCCATGGGTCGTCCTTGTCTGAGAATGGAATTGAGAGTGGCGGGCTCTATACAAGCCGCCCGGCCCATTGCCAAGGGCCCCCGATCAGACGGCTGCACAGCAACGCTTTGCTTGCTATAGTCGCGTGCCGGCGCCGCGCTGAGGTCGGGCCGTATGGAGACAACATGACCATGACAGACGATCGTCAGGAACGCATTCGCAACCGTGCGCACCAGATCTGGCTGCAAGAGGGCCAGCCGGCTGGACATCATGAGCGCCATTGGCATCAGGCGGCGGCGGATGTCGACCAGGAGGACGCCACGGACAAGTCGGCAGCCAAAAAGCCAACCAAGAAGGCAGCTGGCGCCGCCAAGCCAAAAGCCGCCCCCAAGGAGGCAAAGGCTGCCACGAAGGCCGGCAAGCCAAAGAAGGCGGCCAAGTAAGTTACTGCTTTACGGCGTCAAGCCGCGGCGGCGACCTTTCGTCCCAGCCCGCCATGCAGGTCGAGGCAGCGGGCGAACCACTGCGCCACCACGTCGCCGTCGTCGAGCAATTGGTAGGGCGAGGCTATGCGCGCCCATTGCAAGGCGCCGAAGACGATATAGTCGCCAAACAGCGGCGCCGCGCCGCCGATGAACGGCTGATAGAAAAGCATCGAGCGCAATGGCTCCAGCGAGGCTCTGAAAGTGCCGAGCCCGGCCTCCCTGGCGGCCTTCACCTCCTCCAGCCTCTTGCCAAGACGCTGCTCCCGGCTCTGGCGGAAATAGACGGCGTTTTCCGCGTCCTGCATGGCATGAAGGTCCATGATGGCCGCGGTGGTCACGTAGGGATGAATGGTCACTTGCGACCAGCGTTCGATGAAGCGCGCCATCGCCTCGCCGCCTTCACCGCCAAACAGCGTCGGCCGGTCCGGATAGGCTTCATCGAGATAGAGCGCGATGGCGAAGGAATCCGCGAGGACTGTCTCGCCGTCGCGGATCACCGGAACGGTTTTCGAAACGCCGCCCTCGACAGCGGGCACCTCGAGAAAGCGCGTCGGTACGGTTGATATGTCGAGCCCCTTGTGGGCAAGCGCCATCGCCACCTTCCAGCAATGCGGGCTGAACGGACGTGTGCTGTCGCGTCCGACGAGATCATAAAGCAGAATGGTCATTGGCGGCGGCTCCCGTGCGGGTTAGGTAGGCCCCGCATCGACGCGAGCCGAGGGAAGCCATGAGACAGCATTTCATGATGTTTGCGGCCTATAATCAATGGGCCAACGGTCGCATCTTTGATGCCGCCGCCGAACTCGATGATGAGGAATTCAACCGCGATGTCGGCGCCTTCTTCGGCTCGATGATGGGCACGCTCAACCACCTTTTGACTGCCGACCGCATCTGGATGAAGCGCTTCACCGGGGAGGGCGACGCGCCGACGACACTGGACGCTATCCTGCATCGGGGGTTGACCGGCCTGCGGGCGGCGCGTGAAGCCGAGGACAGGCGGATCATCGATTGGGTCGGCGGCCTCAATGACAAGGCGTTGACGGGCCGGTTCACCTACATGACCGTCTCGGACATGCGCACCGTCTCGCAAAGGCTGGCGCCGGCGCTGGACCATGTCTTCAACCACCAGACCCACCATCGCGGCCAGGCGCATACGATCCTGACCAGCCTGGGACGGCCAAGCCTGGGGTTGGACCTGATGCTTTTCCAGCGGACCGAGGAGGGCAGGGCTTTCGCCTGATCGGTGGCGTTGGCGTAGCCAGTCCGAAGGTTGTGCCGACCATCGCTGCATTTTGTGCTGCAGCATCATCTTTGCATCAGTAGGCACCGGATGGATTCAGGCAGCCGTCGAAGCCTCGCCCCTGATTTCGTTGTCCAACTGGGACTGGGTCAGGGCCGCTTCCGCCATGACCCACTGCTTGAACAACTGGACCTTGCGTGCGGCAAGGCCTTTCAGCGGAGAGACAAAATACCAGCCAGCCGTGTTCGGATGATGGACGGCGAAGGGAGCCACCAGCCTTTCGGCGCGAATGTCGCTGGCCATATAGGCACGGTTGGCCACCGCAAAGCCCATCCCGGAATTGGCTGCCTCGTAGGACATCATGCACGAGTCGAAATAGATGCTCTTGGTCTCGCTGAGCACGAAGCTGGCGCCGGCGAAACCAAGCCAGGACTGCCAATTCTGGGTGCAGGTGTCGGAATGCAGCAGGGTGAAGTGCTTGAGGTCGTCCGGTGTCACCTTCGACAGCCGCTTGTCGCCGAGGACTTCGTGGAACAGCTTGCGGCTGCACACCGGTGTCAGGTCTTCGCGAAACAGCAGATCGGACTGCAGCCCGTGAAAGTGACCGTCGCCATAACGGATTTCGAGATCGAATTCCGAGGCCGTGAGCTCATGCGTCGCGTAGGAGGTTGAGACCCGCATCACGATATCGGGATATTGCTGCTGGAACAGCGGCAGGCGCGGAAACAGCCAGCGTGCCGCGAAGGTCGGCAGCACCGATATTTTTAGCACATGCTCCTGCGATTGCCCGGTCGCTTCCATGCTGGCGGCGACGATTCGCTCCAGCGCCTCACGAACGCGCGAGACATAGGTCTCGCCCTCCGGCGTCAACGACACCGCATTGCCGCCGCGCTGGAAAATCTTGAAACGAAGCTGATCCTCCAGGCTTTTCACGCGCTGGCTGACCGCTGAAGCGGTAATAAACTGTTCTTCACCGGCGCGCGTGAAATTACCGTGCCTTGCAGCACTTTCCACGATTTTCAGCGAATTGAGGTTGACCTGACTGAGCAGACGCACGGTTTCGACCTTAAGCTTGGCTTACACTAGCACCAGCATTCCTAATTTTACAGGGGTGGGTGAATTAATCGACTGTTTACCAAGTGTTGCCCCCATCCTGGAGAAGTACAATGAACGCCCATACCATTCCCGAACTGCGTTATGCGATGAGCCGCGAAGCCATTATCGGCCATGAAACCGCCTGGAAAGTGTCGAGTTTCGGTGTCGCGCAATATCTGCACGGCTATGACCCGGCACTGCTTGCCGCGATCGAGGAGGCTGCCCTGAAGCTCAAGGCCAGCCATGCCGTGCACAAGCACCTCGATCTGACCTTCATCACCGGGGCCGACCGTTTCATCCCCGAGATCAGGGAATTGCTGCATGACAAGCTGCGCCTGGAGCGGCTGTCCGACATGATGGGCACCAAGCTGGAGCCCTATCCGCTGTCGATCGTCGGCTCGACGGTCACCTTCATGAATCCCAGGGACGGCGCCGTGGAGTGGCATTGCGATGGCGTTCCGGTCACCGAGCTCATTCCGCTGTCGATCAGCAATCCGCTGGTCGGCGGCCACCTCGAAATCTATTGCGACGACTCCGAAACCGGCCGCGCCATTCTCGAATCCGGCCGCGAGATCCCGCGCAACAGTGTCATGCGCATCGATCACAAGATGAACTACGCGACGCTCGGCCAGTTCCTGGGCGTCCTGCATCGCACCGCGCCGATCCGGTTCGGCGAGCGCGTCACGCTGGTGCTCAACCAGCGCTCGGTGGCCAAACCCTATGTCGACGACAACAGAATGTTCTATCTCGCCGCCGACAATGACCACGACCGTGAGTGGGTCAGCGAACTGGCCGAAGATGTCTGGACCAACCAGCTCCCGGCCTACCGTCGGTTCGAGGCGGAGCATCCCGTGCCCGCCGCCGTCGATGCTCCGGTTCCGGGCGGAGCCAGGGAATCATGGTAGTGAACCATGATCCCGAAAAGTCGGAACCGGTTTTCGGACAGGATCATGGTCGAACAGCAAAATAGAATCCCATGCCGATTGTTTCGGCAGGGATCCGGCTCGATATCCGCGTTGGTCTTCGCTGCCGGTGCGGTGGCGTTGTGGTCCACCAATGCCCTGATCGGCAAATCCCTGCTGGCCGGCCACCCGGTGTCGCAGGTCCAGTTCCTGCAATTTGCAGGCGCTGCACTCGTCTTCGCCGCCATCCGATTGATGAGCCGGGCCATCCGATTGATGAGCCGGGAAAGAGTAGCACCGGTCACGGCCGGGGCGGCGTTCATCTCTCTCGCGGTCGGCTTCATCGGTCTGGTCGGCACCATGGTGCTGCAATACATCGCCTTCGCTTCGATGCCGGTGATCGAGGCCAATCTGGTCGCCTACACCTGGCCGTTGATGGTCGCGGCGGCAGTCATTGCCTTGGAAAATCCGCGGCGTCCGGCACTGTTGGGTCTCGCCGCGGTGGTAGGCTTCATCGGCGTCGCGCTGGTGATTTCGGGAGGGCGCAACCAATCCTGGTTCGACGGCGATCTGGTCGGATATCTCGCCGCATTCGGGTCGGCGCTGTGCATGGCCTTCTATTCGATCATGGTGGGACGGGTCGCCACCCCAGCCGATCGCCTGTTGCTGCCCTCATCGTTGATCGGCGTCGCTTTGACGTTTCTGTGGTGCGCTCGCGACGGTTTCACCTGGCCCATCGGCGCGGACCTGGCTCTCGGCCTTTATCTCGGCGCCGGTCCGATGGGCTTGGGCTACTATTTCTGGTCGCGCGCCTTGAAGCTTGAAGGCAGCGGCAGGGTCGCGGTGGTCGCCTATCTCACGCCGATCGCCTCGACCCTGCTTTTGACCTTGTCCGGCGAACGGCTGACGGTGACGGCCATTATCGGAGCCATCCTCGTCATCGGCAGTTGTGTCGCGGTCGGTGTGGAACGTTCGGAGGCCGAAAACCATGTTTGACGAGAATGAGCGTCTGGCCATTCAGGAAGCGCATTGGCTGATCGACGAATTCGGCGCCGAGGCGCCGCTTTACGCCGCGATGAGGGCCGAAAAGGCGATAGAACAAAAGGATTTCGCGCGCTGCGCCCGCTGGAAGCGTATTCTGGAGATATTGGACGAAAGTCCTGCCGCTAAGTCTGCTGGTTCCAAGTATTAGATTTTCTAATTTGCACGGCGTCGATTTCGCATGAATGCTATTTTGGCCGATTCTTCATTCTTTTATGAGGCTTGGCGGTCCGTTGGGGGACGCGGTTAAAGAGATACATCGACACAAGTCTTCGCTGGGGTGGAGGATTTTGTCGCAAATAAGGTGAAAGAATTGTCAAATATCGATGATAAGACCGTTATCGAGCTGACGGCCGATATTGTCTCGGCCTATGTAGGCAACAATCCCCTTCCGGCTTCCGGCCTGCCTGAGTTGATTGCCAGCGTCAGTGCTTCGGTTCGCAAGCTCGCTGGTGCAGTTGTCGCGGAAACTCCAAACCTGGTTCCGGCAGTCAATCCGAAGAAGTCGGTGTTTCCCGACTACATCATCTGCCTTGAGGACGGAAAGAAGTTCAAGTCGCTCAAGCGGCATCTGCGGACCGACTACGGCCTGAGCCCGGACGACTATCGGGCCAAATGGGGCTTGCCGCCGGACTATCCGATGGTTGCGCCGAACTACTCGGCGACGCGATCGGCGCTGGCAAAGTCGACGGGACTGGGCCGCAAGCCGGCAGCAGCGCCGGCCGCTGTCGCCAAGGCAACGAAGCGCAAGGCGACTGCCTGAGAGCAGGCAAGCCACTGTTCGGCTGCTTTGACGGCGCCCTCGCGGGCGTCGTTTCGAGGCCTTGTGCGGCCAACTGGCCCGCAAGGCCTTGCGAAGCGTTGATGTCCGGTGCAAAAGCGCGGCCATGCTGATCATCAACGACCTATCGCTCCGCATGGCCGGACGCCTGCTTCTCGACCATGCCTCGCTGACCTTGCCGGCCGGCACCAAAGCCGGCCTTGTCGGCCGCAACGGTACCGGCAAGACGACGCTGTTCAAGGCCATTACCGGCGATTTCCCGTCCGAGACAGGCTCGATCAGCCTGCCGAAGAGCACCCGCATCGGCCAGGTGGCGCAGGAAGCGCCAGGCACCGAGGATGCGCTGATCGAGATCGTGCTCAAGGCCGATCTCGAACGCACGGCGTTGCTCGAAGAGGAAAAGACGGCGACCGATCCGCACCGCATCGCCGACATCCATATGCGGCTGGCCGATATTGACGCGCACTCAGCCGAATCCCGCGCCGCCACCATTCTCGCCGGCCTCGGCTTCGATGACGCTGCGCAACGGCGTCCGGCCTCCTCCTTTTCCGGCGGCTGGCGCATGCGCGTGGCGCTCGCCGCGGTGCTGTTTGCCGAGCCCGATCTGCTGCTGCTCGACGAGCCGACCAACTATCTCGATCTTGAAGGCACGCTGTGGTTGGAAAACTACGTGTCGAAATATCCGCACACCGTGCTTTTGATCTCGCACGACCGCGACCTGCTCAACCGCGCCGTCAACTCGATCGTTCACCTCGACCAGAAGAAGCTGACCTTCTGGCGCGGCGGCTACGACCAGTTCGAGCGTCAATACACCGAGCAGAAGGAATTGCAGGAGAAGGGCCGCGTCAAGCAGGAAGCCGCGCGCAAGCACATGGAATCCTTCGTCGAACGGTTCCGCGCCAAGGCCTCCAAGGCGAGACAGGCACAGTCGCGCATCAAGGCACTGGAAAAAATGAAGCCGATCGCGGCCCTTGTGAACGATTCGGTGCGGCCGTTCTCCTTCCCCGAGCCGGTGAAGACGGTGGCCTCGCCGATCGTGGCGCTGAACAACGTCAATGTCGGCTACACCGAGGGGCAGCCGATCCTTAAGAAGATGACGCTGCGCATCGACGCCGACGACCGCATCGCGCTGCTCGGCGCCAACGGCAACGGCAAGTCGACCTTCGCCAAATTGCTGTCCGGCCGGTTGAAGCAGGAGAGCGGCACCATGACGGTGGCGCCCGGGCTGAAGGTGGCGATCTTCGCTCAGCATCAGCTCGACGATCTGCGGCCGGACGAAAACGCCTACGAGCATGTCCGCCGGTTGATGCCGGAGGCGCCGGAATCGAAGGTACGCGGCCGCGTCGCCCAGTTCGGCCTCACCACCGAGAAGATGAACACCGCCGCCAAGGATCTGTCGGGCGGCGAGAAGGCACGACTGTTGATGGGCCTGTCGGCCTTCGAGGGGCCGAACCTGTTCATCCTCGACGAACCGACCAACCATCTCGACATCGACAGCCGCGAATCGCTGATCCATGCGTTGAACGAATTCCCTGGCGCCGTCATCCTGATCTCGCATGATCGCCATCTGCTCGAGGCAACCGCCGACCGGCTGTGGCTGGTCAAGGACGGCGCGGTCAACCCCTATGACGGCGATCTGGAAGACTACAAGACGCTGGTCACCGGCGTGTCCGGCGACCGCCGCGGCAAGCGCGAGGCCGACAAGGCATCAAAGGCCGACCGCCGTCGCGATGCGGCGGCACGCCGCGCCGCCTTCGAGCCGCTGGCCAAGGAAATCCGCGCCACCGAAGCGCTGATGGACCGCATCCGCAAGCGCATCGACGGCATCGAGGACGAACTGTCCAATCCGGCGGTGTACGAAAAGGATCCCTCGACGGCGACCCGGCTGGCCAAGGAGCGCTCGCAACTGGCCCAGACGCTGGCCGGCCACGAGGAAAAGTGGCTGTCCATGTCGGCAGAGTATGAGGAAGGCACGGCGGAGTGATTACGCAATCTCCCCACAAGTGGGGAGATTGGCTAATCATCTGGCCCTACACGCGCCCTTTGAAACCCGCTAGTCTTGCCGCATGAACCAGCACGCCAAGCTCAGAATCGGCCATTCCGCCTGTCCGCATGATTGCCCGTCGACCTGTGCGCTCGAGGTCGAACTGCTCGACGGCAATCGGATCGGCCGCGTCCATGGCGCCAAGTCCAACAGCTACACCGCCGGCGTCGTCTGCGCCAAGGTTGCGCGTTATGCCGACCGCGTCCACCATCCCGACCGTTTGCTGAAGCCGCTGATCCGCGCCGGCGCTAAGGGCGACGGCGCCTGGAAGGAAGCGAGTTGGGAGGCCGCGCTCGACCTCGTCGCCGAAAAGTTCATTGCGGCCGAGGAGAGGTACGGCTCGGAGACGATCTGGCCCTACTACTATGCCGGCACGATGGGGCTGGTGCAGCGCGACGGCATCGACCGGCTGCGCCACGCGAAAAAGTATTCCGGCTTCTTCGGGTCAATCTGCACCAATCTCGCCTGGACGGGCTGGATGATGGGGGCCGGCGCCTTGCGCGGGCCGGACCCGCGCGAGATGGCGAAATCCGATTGCGTGGTGATCTGGGGCACCAATGCGGTGGTGACCCAAGTCAACGTCATGACCCACGCCATCAAGGCGCGCAAGGAGCGCGGCGCCAAGATCGTCGTCATCGACGTCTACGAAAACGCGACGATGAAGCAGGCCGATCTCGGCCTGGTGCTGAAGCCGGGCACCGACGGCGCGCTGGCCTGCGCGGTCATGCATGTGCTGTTCAAGGAGGGCATGGCCGACCGCGCCTATCTCTCGAAATACACCGACGACCCGAGAGGGCTGGAAGCGCATCTCGAGACGCACACGCCGGCGTGGGCGGCCGGGATCACGGGCCTGACGGTTGCCGAGATCGAGGCCTTCGCCCGCCTCGTCGGCACGACCAAGAAGACCTATTTCCGCCTCGGCTATGGTTTTGCACGCCAGCGCAATGGCGCCGTCAACATGCATGCCGCCTCGTGCATCGCGGCTGTCACCGGCAGCTGGCAATATGAGGGCGGCGGCGCCTTCCATTCCAATTCCGGCATCTTCAAGCTCAACCAGGATGTGCTCGAAGGCACCAAGATGCGCGATCCCTCGATCCGCTATCTCGACCATTCGCGCATCGGCCCGGTGCTGACCGGTGCCAGCGATGCGCTCTATGGTGGCCCGCCGGTGACGGCGATGCTGATCCAGAACACCAATCCGGTGAATGTCGCGCCGGAGCAGCGGCTGGTGACGCAAGGCTTCCTGCGCGACGACCTGTTCACTTGCGTGCACGAGCAGTTCATGACCGACAC
This sequence comes from Mesorhizobium sp. M7A.F.Ca.US.005.03.1.1, assembly GCF_003997975.1. NCBI lineage: Bacteria > Pseudomonadati > Pseudomonadota > Alphaproteobacteria > Hyphomicrobiales > Phyllobacteriaceae > Mesorhizobium > Mesorhizobium sp. M7A.F.Ca.US.005.03.1.1. The sequence goes on along the minus strand of NZ_RZRO01000023.1, from coordinate 33,288 downwards.
GGCCAAGCTTGCCGACATCGTATTGCCGGCCACGATGTTCCTCGAGCACGACGATGTCTACAAGGGCGGCGGCAACCAGCACATCACGCTTGGCCCCAAGCTGATCGAGCCGCCGGAGGGACCGCGCACCAACCATTTCGTCATCGAGCAATTGGCTGATCGCCTCGGTGTCGCCGACCGTCCGGGTTTCGGCCTGACCGAGCAGCAGCATATCGACATCATCCTGGGCAAGCGCGGGCTGGGCAGTTTCGAAAGCTTGAAGCAAGACAAATGGGTCGACCTGCAGCCGGATTTCGAGGCAGCACACTTCATCAACGGATTTGGCCACGCGGATGGAAAATTCCGCTTCCGCGCCGACTGGACCGGGCAGGCGGCGCCCAACCGGCCGCCCAAAAGCATGGGCCTGTTCGGCCCGGTGGCGCGGCTGCCGGAATTCCCCGACCATGTCGACCTGATCGAGGTCGCCGACGAAGCCCACCCGTTCCGGCTGACGACGTCGCCGGCGCGCAACTTCCTCAATTCGACATTCTCGGAAACACCGGTGTCGAAAGCCAGGGAGGGCCGCCCGGAACTGCTTCTACATCCCGACGATGCCGCGGCACTTGGGCTGGCCGATGGCGACCGTGTCGAGGTCGGCAACCAGCGCGGCGAAGTCGTGCTGCATGCAAAACTGTTCGACGGCATCAAGCGTGGCGTGGTGATCGCCGAAGGCATCTGGCCAAACAGCGCCCATGAGCGCGGCGAGGGCATCAACGTTTTGACCGGCGCCGACGCGCCTGCACCCTATGGGGGTGCTGCCTTCCACGACAACAAGGTCTGGCTGCGCGCGGCAAGGTGAGAGAACTCAGTTGCTCTCGCGTCAAATTATACCGGCAGGGCTTCGGCCACCTTCTTTCGGTTTCGCCTAAGACTGATGTCGTCGGCGATCTGCTCGGCCTCGATCGAGATTTCGCGCAGCAATCCGGTGACCGGACTGTGAAAGCCGATGAGATAGAGGCCAAGCTCTGAAGCCCTCGCATTGACGCCGCTGCGCTCTGGCTGAACGCCGGGCTCCAGCAATTTGGCGTAGCCGGGCCGGAAGCCGGTGGCGAAGATGATCGCATCGAACTCGCCATGCCTGCCGTCGGCAAAACGGGCGCCCTGTTCGGTGATCTCGGCAATGTCGGGTACGATCTTGATCGCACCTTCGCGGATCTTGCTCACCGTGCCGATATCGATCGTCGGAATGCGGGACGCCTCGCTGATCTGCTGCAGCATTCCTTGCTTGGGCCGCTTGAGCCCGTACTTCTCCAGCCTGCCCAACGCCAGATCGAGGATGATGGGGAACAAGGCATCGTTGATGCGCTGCGGCATCAGGCGCGCCGCCATGCCGATCATCTGGATGGGCACGCCAAGCAGTTCGCGCGGTACGATATGAACGCCGCCGCGCACCGAAATCGTCGGCCGCGCACCGCCTTCCACCAGATCGAGCGCAATCTCGGCGCCGGTATTGCCCATGCCGACGATCAGCACCGGCTGACCGGCGAAAGGCATTGCGTTGCGATAGTCGGCGCTATGCAGCTTTCGGCCCTTGAAGGTATCGGCGCCGGCAAATCCGGGCATCAGCGGCTCTGCGTTGTTGCCAGATGCAATCACAACGTTTGAAGCATGCAAGGGGCCGGTCGTCGTATCCACGAGCCAGCTTCTGCCCCGCCGGGTGATCGCCCGCACTGTTTCTCCAAATCGCGGCCGCAGATCGAAACGTTGCGCATAGGCATCGAGATAGTCGACGAAGAGATCGCGCGGCACATAACGCGGATAGTCCCTGGGGAAGGGCGCGAAGGGCAGCGAGGAAAAGCGCTTGGCCGTGTGCAAATGGACGCGCTCATAGTGGCGTCGCCAGGCGGGTGCGGCCTGCTGCTCCTTTTCCAGCAGGACGAAATCCGGCCCGCTCTGCCGCAGGCACGCGGCAATGGCCAGGCCCGCCGGCCCGGCACCGATGATCGCAACTGGGGTGGTGTCGTCCAAGCGCGCCTCCGCGGCAGAATTCACAGCCCGAGAATGTCAAAAACATGGTGGGAAAGTAAAGGCCTGCCGCGCGACAAATATTTAGACAGGCAAAGGCACCGTCAACCCTACCTTGACCCGGTCCATGGCAACGAACGTGCGGAATTTTCGGACATTGTTGCTGTCGAAGAACAGTTTTCGCGTCAGCGCCTCATAGGCGCCCATGTCGGCCACTGTGATGACCAGGATGAAGTCGGCCTCGCCGGTGACGTAATAGCATTGCTGGACCTCGGGGGTCGCCGAGAACTGCCGCTTGGCCGCGTCGATCAGTTCGGCGCGTTCGCTCTCGAGTTCCACCTCGACGAAGATGGTGATGGGGTGGCCGACCGCTGCCGGCTCGACGACAGCGACATTGCCGGCAATGACGCCGGTCTGCTCCATGCGCTTGATGCGGCGCTGCACCGCCGGCGCCGACAGGTTCACCGCCTCGCCGATCAACCGCTGCGGCGTCGTGTTGTCGCGCTGCAGGATGGCAAGGATGGCGAGATCGAAACTATCGAGCGAGGACGGCAATGCAGGCAATGGAATATCCCGGACGAAACAAACTTGCATTTAAGAGACCATATTACAGCGCTCTTTGCGTCGCTCCTGCAATATGTTCTCGCTGACCAACGGGACCGGCCAATGTTCCTGCTCAACCGCAACGCATCGCACCGCCGGCCGCTCGATCCGATCGATGCCGAAACCCTTGGCGTGGCCGGAGCCGACACAGTCGAGCGTTTTCTCAGCCACCGCGACAATCACCGGATGACGCCGCTGCATGCACTGCCGGCGCTCGCCAGCGAATTCGGACTGGGCGCCATCCATATCAAGGATGAAGGCTTTCGCCTCGGCCTCGGCAGCTTCAAGGCGCTTGGCGGCGCCTATGCCGTCTTCCGCCTGGTGCTGGAGGAGGCCGGCAGTCGCCTTGGCCGGCCCGTCGACATGGCCGATCTCGATCAGGCTGACGTGCGGGCGGTCGCCGCGGCGATGACATTTGCCTGTGCGACCGACGGCAATCATGGCCGCTCCGTCGCGCAAGGCGTGCAACTCGTCGGCGCGCGGGCGGCGGTCTTCGTCCACGCCGGGGTCAGCGAGGAGCGCATCGCGGCGATCGCCCGCTATGGCGCCGAGATGATCCGCGTCCACGGCAATTATGACGATTCGGTCAGGCAAGCTGCCCAAGTTTCGGCCGACAAGGACTGGACCGTAGTCTCCGACACCTCGTGGCCGGGCTATGAGCGCATTCCCGGCCTGGTCATGCAGGGCTATACCGCGATCGTACGCGAAGCCTTGCGCCAACTCCCTCGGACGCCGACCCACGTCTTCGTGCAGGCCGGTGTCGGCGGCATTGCCGCCGCGCTGGCCGGTCATCTGGCCATCGTGCTCGGTGACGCCAGGCCGACCTTCATCGTGGTCGAGCCGGCGCGTGCCGCTTGTGTTCTCGCAGCCGCCCAGGTCGGGCGCCCGGTCAAGGTCGCGCACGGCCAGCCGACGGTGATGGCCATGCTTGAATGTTACGAAGCCTCGCCGGTCGCCTGGCGGGTGCTGGCGCGCGCCGCCGACGCCTTCATGACGGTGGATGAGGACGAGGCCATCGCGGTGATGCGGCGGCTGGCCTGGCCGGCCGGCGGTGACCCGGTGATCGTCGCCGGCGAAAGCGGTGGTGTCGGCCTTGCCGGGCTGATCCGGGCGGTGGCCGACAACCGGGCCGATCTTGGACTTGACGGCAAATCGCGGGTGCTGGTGATCAACACCGAAGGCGCCACCGACCCGCATCGCTACGCCGAACTGGTTGGCATGAACCCGGCCGATGTGCTGGAAGGCAAGATGACAGTCGAGGCAACGGCATGATCGCCATCGATGCGCAGCGCCTGCTCGGCCGCATCCGCGAACTCGGCGCTGTTGGCCGGGATGGCGAGGGCAGGCTGACCCGGCTGGCCGCCTCAGACACCGACAGGCAGGGCCGCGACCTCTTCGTCGGCTGGCTTCGGCAGGCCGGGCTCGATGTCGCCATCGACCGGGTCGGCAACATTTTCGGCATCTGGCAAAACCCGGAAATTACCGGGCAAGCGCCGCTGCTCATCGGCTCGCACATCGATACCGTCATCGATGCCGGCATTTATGACGGCTGCTACGGGGTGCTTGCCGGGCTGGAAGTGATCGAGACGCTCAAGGCGACAGGCTTTTCGCCGTCGCGCCCGGTCGCGGTCGCCGCTTTCACCAATGAGGAGGGCGTACGCTACACACCCGACATGATGGGCTCGCTGGTCCACGCCGGCGGCATCGATGCCGAAACGGTGCTGGCGGCCGTCGGCACCGACGGCAGCGTGCTCGGTCAGGAGCTTGCCCGCATCGGCTATGCCGGCGACCGGGAGCCCGGCTTCCTCACGCCGCACGCCTATCTCGAACTGCATATTGAGCAAGGGCCGGTGCTGGAGCGCGAAGGCTTGCCGGTCGGCGCGGTGGAGAATCTGCAAGGCATCTCCTGGCAGCGCATCACCATCGACGGCGTCGCCAACCATGCCGGCACCACGCCGATGTCGATGCGCAACGATGCCGGCCACGCCGCCGCCCGGGTCATCACCTTCCTGCTCGACCGGACCAAAGCCTCGAACGCGCCGACCGTCGCCACCGTCGGCACGATCCGCTTCGAGCCGAATGCCATCAATGTCATCCCTTCGCGCGCGGTCTTCACCGTCGATCTGCGCGATCCCGACGAACAGCGCCTGCAGGCGGCGGAAGCGGCGCTTGCCGCCCATCTCGAGCAGCTTGCCGCCGCTGAGAACGTGACGGTTTCGGTCGAGCAACTGGCCCGCTTCGAACCGGTGATCTTCGACCTGCGCATCGTCGAACAAATCGAGGCCGCCGCGAAACGCCGTGGCCTCGGGGTCAGGCGCATGACATCAGGCGCCGGCCACGACGCGCAGATGCTGGCGTGTATCGCGCCTGCGGCGATGATCTTCGTGCCGAGCGTTGGCGGCATCAGTCACAGTCCTCGCGAACACACCGATGACGCAGAGCTTGTTGCCGGCGCCAACATCCTGCTTGATGTGGCCGCGCAACTGGCAAAGTAGGTCAGAAGGGGCAGAAGCAGAAGGGGCAGAAGAATGTCTGAACTCGATCGCGACGCGCTGAAGCAGGAGATGATTTTCTGGCGGCGCGATCTGCATGCACACCCGGAATTCGGCTTCGAGGAGAAGCGCACCGCCGCCTTCGTCGCCGCCAAACTGCGTGAATTTGGGTTGGACGATGTCACCGAAGGCGTCGGCGGCACCGGTGTCGTCGGCACGCTGAAGCGCGGCAGCGGCAACCGGGCGATTGCGCTGAGGGCCGACATGGATGCGCTGCGCATATCAGAACAATCGGACGCATCTTACCGGTCCGGCAATCCCGGCATCATGCATGCCTGCGGCCATGACGGCCACACCACCATGCTGCTCGGCGCGGCAAAGCTGCTGGCCGGTGAGGGCGGTTTCGACGGCACCGTGCGCTTCGTCTTCCAGCCGGCCGAGGAATGGGGCAGGGGCGCGCTCGCCATGCTCGACGATGGGCTGATGCAGCGCTTTCCCTTTGACGAGATCTTTGGCCTGCACAATATGCCCGGCCTGCCGATCGGGCATTTCGAGACCCGTGCCGGACCCATGATGTCGGCCGAGGACAACTTCGAGATCGTGCTCAAGGGGCTCGGCGGCCATGCCGCGCGGCCGCATGCGGGCAACGAGACGCTGGTCGCGGCCTGCGCGCTGGTCACCAATCTGCAGACCATCGTCTCGCGCCGGCTGAGTCCGGCCGACATATCCGTGGTTTCGGTGACCGAGCTGATCACCGACGGCACCCGCAACGCTCTGCCCGGTCTTGCCCGCATCCTCGGCGATGCGCGCAGCTTCCGTCCCGAGGTCAGCGCCGAGATCGAGCGGCAGATGCGCATTCTCGCCGAGGGCATCGCCGCCGCCTATAATGTCACCGCCGAGGTCAAGTACAGCAGGGAGTTCGTGCCGCTGCGCAACGATGCCGAACTGGTCGATGCCGCATTCGCCGCCGCCAGAGGCGTCTTCGAACCCGGCAACATCGCCGTCGCCCGCGAGCCGATGACCGCCTCCGAGGATTTCGCCCGCTTCCTCGACCATGTGCCGGGCTGCTTCGCCTTCCTCGGCAATGGCGAGGGTTCGGCGCCGCTGCACAATTCCAGCTACGACTTCGACGATGAGGGGCTGTTGTTCGGCGCGAATTTCCATGTCGCGCTGGTCAGGCAAAGGCTCGCGGCCGGGAGATGATCGCGGCGTCACGATTGTCAAACATGCGTATCGCGAGCCGGATATGGGTAGAGTCGCGGGCAGATACGCTGTTAACAAAAACAATGTTCCGATGACGCAAGGGAAAGACTCAGCTAGCCTTACTGTGCGGCGGACCTAATTATCCGCTTGGCCGGCGCTTCACTCCTCCCAAGCGGCGCCGGCCTTCTTCTCCAAAAGTTCGTCCGGGACGCCACAGCGGGTTGCGGCAGCACGCGAGCCTCGCAAAGGCCAAGTTCCGCCTCCGGTTGCCTCGAGAATGCATCGGGAGCGCCGGCGAAACCGCCCTCCATCTTCGACTGCGCGCGTGGACGATTGGCAAGGGAACCAAAGGCTGTTTCCACGGTTGGTTCTGCTCCAAAGGAGTTTTGCACCATGTTCCGTCTGCTCGTCGCCGGCGCCTTCGCCTATGTCACTTATCGCATCGCCAGGAAGATGGTCGAAAACGTGCCCGATACGGTCGACCCGCTGCTGTTGCCGCCGTCGCAACCTGATCGCGAGACCTTGCGACGGCAGTCGGCCGACATGGGTGTCGATCCGCAACGCTAGCCGCGATCCCTTCTCTTCAGACCGGCCCCAGTCCTGCATGGGTTAGGTGTGCCCGTATCGATGTTGCGAACAAAGCAGAAACGATGCTTGATGGGCGATGAACCTCGCCACCGCTGATTCGACCTTTCGGGAACCGACCGTCCAGCCTGCCTATCTCGCGCGGCTGAACGATGCCCAGCGCCAGGCCGTCGAGCACGGCGCCGGTCAGATTGCCGGCCCGTTGCTGGTCATTGCCGGCGCCGGATCTGGCAAGACCAACACGCTGGCGCATCGCGTCGCTCATCTGATCGTCAAGGGCGCCGACCCGCGCCGCATCCTGCTGATGACGTTTTCGCGCCGCGCCGCATCCGAAATGGCCAGACGCGTCGAGCGTATTGCCGGCGAGGTGCTCGGCCGCGATGCAGCCGTCATCACCGATGCGCTGACCTGGGCCGGCACCTTTCACGGCATCGGCGCGCGGCTGTTGCGCGACTATGCGCTGGAGATCGGTCTCGACCCGGCCTTCACCATCCATGATCGCGAGGATTCCGCCGACCTGATGAATCTGGTCCGCCACGAGCTCGGCTTCTCGAAGACGGAAGCGCGCTTCCCCACCAAGGGCACTTGCCTTGCCATCTATTCGCGCGCCGTCAACGCGCAGGCGCCGCTCAACGAGGTGTTGGGTTCCGCCTTTCCCTGGTGCGCCGGCTGGGCGGAGCAGCTGAAAGAATTGTTCGCCGGTTATGTCGAGGCCAAGCAGGCGCAAAACGTGCTCGATTACGACGATTTGCTGCTCTACTGGGCGCAGATGGCGGCGGAGCCCGAGATAGCAGCGCATCTGGGCGGGCGTTTCGACCATGTGCTGGTCGACGAATACCAGGACACAAATCGCCTGCAGGCTTCGATCCTCATGGCGCTGAAACCCGACGGCGCCGGGCTGACGGTGGTCGGCGACGATGCGCAATCGATCTATTCGTTCCGCGCCGCCGAGGTTCGCAACATCCTCGACTTCCCCAATCAGTTCGCGCAAGCCGCCGACGTGGTGATGCTGGAGCGCAATTACCGCTCGACCGAGACCATCCTTGCTGCCGCCAATGCGGTGATCGGCGAAGCCTCGGAGCGCTTCACCAAAAACCTGTGGTCGGAGCGCAAATCCAGCGACAGGCCAAAACTGGTGACCGTGCGCGACGAAGTCGAGCAGGCCAATTTCGTCTGCGACGCGATCCTGGCCGAGCGCGAGGCGGGCACAGCGCTGAAGTCCCAGGCGGTGCTGTTTCGCGCCTCGCATCACAGCGGGCCGCTGGAGATCGAACTGACGCGGCGCAACATTCCCTTCGTCAAATTCGGCGGCCTGAAGTTTCTCGATGCCGCCCATGTCAAGGATGTGCTGGCGGTGCTGCGCTTTGCCGAAAATCCGCGCGACCGTGTCGCCGGTTTTCGCGTATTGCAACTCTTGCCTGGCATCGGCCCTTCGGCCGCCGCGCAGATCGTCGAGACCATGACGACGGCGCTGGACGAGGCCATGGGGTTGGCCGGCTGGCGTCCGCCGCAACGCGCTGCCGATGACTGGCCTGGCTTCGTCTCGCTCTATTCCGGCCTGCGCGCCGGCGCCAGATGGCCGGCCGACCTCGAACAGATCAGGCTGTGGTACGAGCCGCATCTGGAACGCATCCACGAGGACGCGACGACGCGCCGGGCCGACCTGTTGCAACTTGAGCAGATCGGCTCGGGCTATGCCTCGCGCGAGCGCTTCCTGACCGAACTGACGCTCGATCCGCCGGACGCCACCAGCGACCAGGCTGGGCCGCCGCATCGCGACGAGGACTATCTCATCCTGTCGACCATCCATTCGGCCAAGGGCCAGGAATGGAAGAATGTCTTCGTGCTCAACACGGTCGACGGCTGCATCCCGGCCGATCTCGGCGTCGGCACCAAGGAAGACATCGAGGAGGAGCGCCGGCTGCTCTACGTGGCAATGACGCGGGCCAAGGACAATCTCAACCTGGTCATGCCGCAGCGTTTCTTTCCACATGGCCAGGCGGCGCGCGGCGACCGCCATCTCTATGCCTCGCGCACCCGTTTCATCCCGGCTTCGATCCTTGCCGCATTCCAGCAGGTGTCGTGGCCGAGCGCACAGGCAGCACAGGGCAGGGCAGCCCGGCCGGAGGTGCGCGTCGACATCGGCGCGCGCATGCGCGGCATGTGGAAATAGCCGCGGGATAGCGCTCCATGTCGAAACCACCGGTCAGGATAGCCCTCGCGGGTGCGCTGGGCCGCATGGGCCGTCAGATGGCGGACGCCGTGCAGGGCGACGCGCGGCTGGCGCTCGCCGCCCGCTTTCACCGGCCGGGCAGTGTCGGCGAAGGGCTGGTGAGCCGCGGCGAGGCGCTTGCAGTGGCCGACGTGGTCATCGACTTCACCACGCCGGCTGCCTCGGTCGACCTGGCCAGGATTTGCGCCGAGCGCGGCGGGCCGGCCCTGGTCATAGGCTCTACGGGCTTCGATGCTTCTCAATCGGCTGCGATCGCCGACGCCGCGAAAACGATTGCCATCGTGCGCTCCGGCAGCTTTTCACTCGGGCTCAACATGCTGGTCGGACTGGTCGAGCAGGCGGCGCGGGCACTCGACCCCGATGACTGGGACGTGGAGATTGTCGAGGCGCATCATCGCCACAAGGTCGATGCGCCATCGGGAACGGCGTTGATGCTGGGGCATGCCGCAGCCGGCGGACGCGGCATCGATCTGGAGACGGTCGCAAGGCGTGCACGCGATGGCGCCATTGGCGCGCGGCCTCCCGGTGAGATCGGCTTTGCGGTGCTGCGTGGCGGCAGCATCATCGGCGAACACAGCGTGAGCTTCTGTGCCGAAGGCGAGCTTGTGACCTTGTCGCATGCGGCCGGCGACCGCGTCATGTTCGCCCGCGGCGCCATTGCCGCCGCGCTCTGGCTCGAGGGACGCCCGCCCGGCGAATACGACATGCGCGACGTTCTCGGTTTCGGCGCTCCGTGACCGGCAGCCACAACGGATTCCATTTCAACGGCCGTTAAAACGACTGAAAGCCAGCTGAAAGCTTGGGCGTGCCATGAAGTCATTACGGCGTTCGCCGTGTGACCGGTGCGGGAGCGGCCGGTAAGGAGGAATGCGGCGCAGCCGGGATGGCGCGCCGCCCAAGTGGAGGAAGTTTCGTGACCGGTTTCATCTCGAAGTGCGCCCTGCGCACAGCGGCGCTAACCCTTGCTATTGCAGCCACAAGCGCCACGGTGGCTTCGGCTGCCGACAAAATCACCATCATCGTCGGCGGCATGGAAAAGCAGATCTATCTGCCTGCCGTGCTCACCCAGCAGCTCGGCTACTTCAAGGACCAGGGGCTCGATGTCGAACTGCTCAACTCGCGCGCCGGGGTCGAGGCCGAAAATGAACTGCTGGCCGGTGCCGTCCAAGGCGTTGTCGGCTTCTACGATCACACCGTCGACCTGCAGTCGAAGGGCAAATACATCCAGTCGATCGTCCAGTTCAGCCAAGCGCCCGGTGAGGTCGAGCTGGTCTCCGCCAAGCACCCGGAGATCAAGTCGCCCGCCGATTTCAAGGGCGCCACGCTCGGCGTCACCGGTCTCGGCTCCTCGACCGATTTCCTGACCCAGTATCTTGCCGTGCGCAGCGGCCTGAAGCCCGGCGACTACACGCTGCTGCCGGTCGGCGCCGGCAACACCTTCATCGCCGCCGTCAAGCAGGACCAGATCCAGGCCGGCATGACCACCGAGCCGACCATCGCCAAACTGCTCAAGACCGGCGAGGCAAGCATCCTGGTCGACATGCGCACGCCTGAAAAGACCAAGGAAGCGCTGGGCGGCGACTATCCGGCGGCGTCCTTCTATGTCCAGTCCTCCTGGCTGGAAGGCCACAAGGATGAGGCACAGAAGCTCGCCAATGCCTTCGTCAAGACGATGAAATTCATCGCCACGCATTCGGCCGAAGAGATCGCCGACAAGATGCCGAAGGATTATTATGCCGGCAACCGGGACCTTTACGTGCAGGGGCTGGCCGGCGGCAAGGCGATGTTCACGCCGGATGGCCGCATGCCGGCCGATGGTCCGCCGACCGTGCTCAAGGTTCTCTCGACATTCTCGAAGAGCCTGCAAGGCAAGCAGATCGACCTGTCGAAGACCTACACGACCGAATTCGTCGACGCTGCCAAATAGCGGCGCCAGCCTACCACTCGTTGAATAACAAGGACTTGCGCCGGCTGCTTGAATCAAGAAGGCAGCGGCGCGGCCTCCCGAACACCTGGAGATCCGTGGCACTGCCGCGGGCTCCCTTGCCCCATTGCGACAGGAGTGCGCCATGCAAGTGCAACCCATGGCGGCCGAGAAGCTGTCTCAGGCCGCGCCACAAGCCGACGCCGCGATCGCCATCGATGATGTGACCTTGCGTTTCGTCACGCCCGACGGGCACATGATGACGGCGATCCGCGATTTCACGATGACCGTGGCGCGCGGCGAGTTCGCCTGCGTCGTCGGGCCGACCGGCTGCGGCAAGTCGACGACGCTCAACCTGGTCACCGGCCTGTTGCGGCCGACGACCGGCAATGTCCGCGTCATGGGCACGCCGGTCACCGATATCAGCCGGGACATCGGCTTTGTCTTCCAGGCGGATGCGCTGTTTCCCTGGCGCAGTGTCATCGACAATGTCGCCGCCGGTCCACTTTATCGCGGCACGCCAAAGGCGCAGGCCTACGACCGCGCCCGCGACTGGATCGCCCGCGTCGGCCTCGGCCGCTTCGAGAAGCACTATCCGCACCAGCTTTCGGGCGGCATGCGCAAGCGCGTCGCGCTGGCGCAGACCTTCATCAACCAGCCCAAGATCCTTTTGATGGACGAGCCGTTCAGCGCGCTCGACATGCAGACGCGCACCGCCATGCAGGACGAATTGCTGGATCTGTGGTCGGAGCAGAAATCCTCGGTTGTCTTCGTCACCCACGACCTAGAGGAGGCGGTGGCGCTGGCCGACAAGGTCTATGTGCTCACCGCTGGGCCGGGCACGGTCAAGAGCGTCTACCGCATCGACCTGCCGCGCCCGCGCGTCATGGCCGACATCCGCTACGACCCGAACTTCGTCGAGATTGCCAAGGTGATCTGGAACGATCTGCGCGAGGAAGTGCAGCTCGGCCAGAGCCGGACCTTGCAGACCGGACATTGAAAGGAGAAACAGCATGACCGCAATCTCTCCGACCGCCAACCAGGCCGCCGTCCGCGATGCTTCCATCGCCGTTGCCGAAGCCCGGGCGAGGGCAAGGCTGCGCCGCCGCCACGCGCTTGTCATCTCCTTGCGCCTGGCGATCCTGGTCGTCTTCCTTGGCCTGTGGGAACTCGGCGCCGACTACAACATCATCGACCCGTTCTTCTTCGCCAGCCCTTCTGGCATCTGGCAGCAGATCTGGTCGTGGATCACCGAAGGCACCTCGCAAGGCCCACTCTGGCTGCAGATCTACGTGACGCTGGAGGAAACCTTCCTCGGCTTTGTCATCGGTGCCCTTGGCGGCATCGCCGCCGGCATCATCCTCGGCCGCAATCGGCTGTTGGCGGATGTCTTTTCGATCTACATCAAGATCGCCAATTCGGTGCCGCGCGTCGTGCTCGGCTCGGTGTTCATCATCGCGCTCGGCCTCGGCATGGCGTCCAAGGTGGCGCTTGCCGTGGTGATGGTGTTCTTCGTTGTTTTCGCCAACGCCTTCCAGGGTGTGCGCGAGGCCGACAGGGCAATGATCGCCAATGCCCAGATCCTTGGCGCCTCGCCGTTCCAGATCACCCGCACCGTCATCATTCCTTCGGCGATGAGCTGGATCCTCGCCAGCCTGCATGTCAGCTTCGGCTTCGCGCTGGTCGGCGCGGTGGTCGGCGAGTTCCTCGGCGCCAAGCAAGGCATGGGCCTGCTGATCTCGACCGCGCAGGGCGCCTTCAACGCCAATGGCGTGTTCGCCGCGATGATCATCCTGGCTGTCATGGCGCTGGTGGTGGAGTTCATCATCACCCGCTTCGAGAACTATGTCGTGAAGTGGCGGCCGGCGCCGTTCAACGAGCAGGGAACGTGATCGGTCAGACCAGGGGCAGCCTGACCGGTCAGGCCAGCGGCAGCCTGACCTCAACCAACAGACCGCCGGCCGCGCCATCCCCAAGGGTGACGCGGCCGCCGGCATTTTCGACGACCTCGCGTACAATGGCGAGTCCCAGCCCGCTGCCTTCCTCGGTCGAACCGGCAATACGGTAGAAGCGCTCGAAGACATGGTCTCGCTCGTCCGCCGGAATGCCAGGCCCGTCGTCGGCGACCGTCAGCACGGCTTCGCCGTCGATGGCCGCCAGCTTCACCGTGACACTGCCCTCAGCCCGGGAGTAGCGCAGCGCGTTGTCGACGAGGTTGACGATCATCTCGCGCAGCATGGTGCCGTCGCCGATGACCGGAACGGGGCCAGCCTCCTCGAGGCCGAGATCTATTTTGCGATCGATGGCCGTTGGCGCCAGGGTTTCCAGCACGTGCCGGGCGGCTTCCGCCAGGTCAATGCGGTCGGCGCGCGGCCGCCGGCTGCCTGGCTCGGCGCGTGACAGGGTCAAGAGCTGTTCGGCCAGCCGCGCCAGTTTGCCGGAACTCGCCTGCAGCGCCACCAGCGCCTCCTGGCGGGCATCGGCGGCACTTTCGCGAAGCGCATAGCTTGCCTGTGTCGACAGCAGCGCCAGGGGCGTGCGCAGCTGGTGCGCCGCATTGGCGATGAAGCGGCGTTGCGCCGCCATCTGCGCCCGCACGCGCTCCATGTAGGCGTTGAGGGCGTCGATCAGCGGGCGGATCTCGCTTTGCGCACCGGGCACTTCGACGGGGTCAAGGTCGCTGCGGTTTGGCGAGCGTACCGCATCGCGCAGCCGGATCAACGGCGCCAGGCCGCGACGCAAGCCGAGCAGCACGAACACGCCGGCAATCGCCACCAGCGCCAGTTGCTGGGCAAAGGCGCTGAACCAAAGCTGTTTGACCATGGCGTCATGGCCGGCAAGGGTGACGCCCACGGTGACTGATATTGGCGAGTCGTTGCCGGCGCCGATCACCGCATGGCCAAGGGTCAGGAGCCGCAGCTGGTGATCGCGGTAAGCGGCCTCGACACTGGCATGCTGCGGCGCTTCGGGCAGGTCGGGATATCCGGTCAGCAGCCGCCCGCCGGCTGTCTCGACGCGATAGTAGACGCTGTCGCGGTCGCCGGTGTCGAACATCTCGATCGCCGCCGGGGGCACCGTGGCATCGAGCACGCCGTCGACCATGGCGACCTGCTCGGCAATCGCCCGCGCCGATCCGACGAGCATCCGGTCGGTGACCAGGTCCGCGGTCGCCAGTGCGTTGCGCTGGCTGGTCCACAGGTTGATGGTCGCGAGCCCGGCAAGCGGCAGCACCACCCATGCCAGCAATTGCAGGCGGAGGCTGTTGATCCTCATGGCGCCAGGATCGTCACGGCGCCAAATCGTCTTGGCGCAAGAGGTAACCGAGACCACGCAGTGTGGCGATCTGGACCCGCGACCCTTCGAGCTTCTTGCGCACGCGGTGCACGTAGATCTCGATGGCGCTGGGATCGGCGTCGGTCTCGAAATCGTAGATCGCGGCCGACAATGCCGCCTTGCTCACCGTGCGTCCGGCCTTGACCATCAATTGCTCAAGCACGGCATGCTCGCGCGGTGTCAGCGCCAGCGCCTCGCCGGCAAGCGAAAACAGCCGCGTGTTGGTGTCGAAGACGAGATCACCGCAGGCAACGACCGGCGCGGTGCGGTCATTGGCACGGCGCAATTGCGCGCGGATTCGTGCTTCGAGCTCTTCGATCTGGAAGGGCTTGGCCAGATAGTCGTCGGCGCCTTCATTGAGCCCTTTGACCCGACCGTCGAGACTGGCATTGGCGGTCAGCACGATCACCGGCACCCGGTTGCCGCGCGTCCGCAACATTCGCAGCACCTCCAGCCCGCTCATGCGCGGCAGCGCAAGGTCGAGGATGACAAGCGCGTGGTCACCGGCGGCGAGCGCGTGTTCGACATCCTCGCCATCATGGACGATGTCGACGACATAGTTCGCCTGACGCAGGGTCTTGCCCAGCCAATCCGCCAGCTCGCGATTGTCTTCTACAAGCAGCAACCGCATTTCTATCGCTGTCCTGGGGTGCAGGTCACCCGGATTTCCGCCCACTTCTTCAACTGGCGCCGCCAAGTCGCGCCCGATTGATGATCGTGCACAAGCGATAATCTCGATCCAACCGCAAGGCAAATGGAGGAGATCCAGAAGTTCAGATGGTGCGCAATCGTTTCAAACCGAACCGTTCAGTTCGATTTCTGTTGACGCACTGTGTAGCAGATGGTGAACGCCGGCCTGGCGAGCGGTCGCGCCTGGTGATGGGCGTTATCGATTAACTGTCTGATTTCAAACAGTTAAATTATGACCGCTGAGGCCCTGTGTCAAATTTCAAGGCCTGGATTCGAGCCGCGGGGGAACATCTTCGTGATTGGAATCCGCGGCAGGGCGAGCCCATCTCGGGGTGGTCCGAGCGACGCGAAATTCCTCCCAAGGGCACGCCACTAGACGGACATGACAAATACTGGAGTAATTAAAATGACCAAGATCGCTCTTACCGCCGCCGCCATCCTCGTTGCCACGGGCACTGCTTTTGCCGGCAGCGACAATTATGGCTCGGCCAACGCCAATCAGCCTGCCGTCGCTGTCGACCATTCGATCACCGCTTCGGTCTCCAAGTCGACGCAGACCGTCCAGGCCCCCGCTTCGCAGGGCGCTGACCGCAACCTCTTCGGCCGCTAATCGCGACTGCCGATATCGACCCAATCTTGAACTCAGGAGTAATTAAAATGACCAAGATCGCTCTTACCGCCGCCGCCATCCTCGTTGCCACGGGCACCGCTTTTGCCGGCAGCGACAACTACGGCTCTTACAATGCCAACCAGCCTGTTGCGAACCAGTCCGTGTCCGACATCGACACCACGCACACCGGCTCGATCCCGAAGTCCGTAAAGACGCAGGGTGATGCCAATGCCAACGTGCCGGCTCAGTCGGGCCAGGGCATCTGGGGTCGTTGATTTCTGAAGTCTGCGACCACAAAGAGCGGTGGGCCTTGCCCGCCGCTCTTGTTTTTTTATGCATGAGCAGGATTTCGGCCGACGGCATCGGTGTCGGAGCGCCGATCGTAAATCGAACCAGCTGGTTCAATTTATGTTGACGAATCGTGAACGGATGGCGAGCGCTGGCTCGATGAACCGCCGCATCATGCGTCAGGCACCCTCCTTATAAGCGTCTGAGATAAATTGATAAAACAGGGTGAGCTCAATCCCTTGGCCGACGTTCGAGGTCCCGATGCCGCGCGTGAGGGAACGTCTTCGTGATTGGAAGTCGGCGCACGAAAAACCCAGATCGAGGCTGTCCGAGCGACGCGAAATTTCCTCCCCAGGGGCACGCCACTAGACGGACAGAATCAGGAATACCGGAGTAAATAGAATGAACAGGATCGCTCTTACCGCCGCCGCCATCCTCGTTGCCACTGGTGCCGCTTTTGCCGGCAGCGACAACTATGGTTCGGACAATGTCAATCAGCCGGCCGTCACCTCGCACGCGGTCAATGTCGACCACAGCTACACGGCTTCGACCCACAGGCAGGTCAAGCACCGCGACCTCACGCTGACGCCCGATTCGGTCCAGCCGGAATCCGGCCAGGGCAACTGGGGAAACTGACGGCTCAAGCGGGTGTGCGGCGGGTTTGGCCTGCCGCACCTGCCATGGACACTAGCCGCCCAGGTCCTTGGGCCGCAAGCAATGTGTCAGCCGGGCGGGGGACACGACGGACCAATCGCCTTTGAAGACCACCCGGGCGAGGGCTGCCGTCGGGAATTTTTCCTCAAGTCTCGCGATCGCCTTGGCGTCTGACCCCGGCCCGGCAAGCTGTCTGGCCAACTGCTCCAGGCCCGGATTGTGGCCAATTACCAGCAAGCTGCCGCTCGAAGCGTCGGTTTGACCAATCTGGCTCAGAATGTCCGCCGCTGAAGCATCGTACAGCGCCTTGAGGAATGCGACCTGGGGCGGGACGGGCAATTCCGCCGCCACCAGCCGCCAGGTGTCGCGGGTGCGCAGCGCCGCCGACACCAGCGCCAGGTCCGGCAGCCAGCCGCGCGTCGCAAGCTCGCGCCCCATCAACCGGGCTGCCTTCACTCCGCGTTCGGCCAAGGGCCGGTCGAAATCATCGAGATCAGGGTCGTCCCAGCTGGATTTGGCGTGACGAAGCAGGAGAAGCTGTTTCATCGCCGCTCTAAGCTCAAGGCGTGATGCGCGCCAGATGCTCGAGGTCGGCTTCCTCGCGCAGCGGATCCGGGGCCATCACCACCGAGGTGCCGTTGTCGGCATCGTCGGCAAAGTGGGCAAGCACGGTGCGGCCGGACTCCATGCGCGCCTTGCCTTCGGCGACCAGCCCCAGCGCCAGCGGATAGAGCCGGTGTTCGGTCTTCAGCACGCGGGCTGCCAATGTATCGGCGGTGTCGCCGACCATCACCGGCACGGCCGCCTGTGCGATGATCGGGCCGTCATCCATCTCGGAGGTGACGAAGTGCACGGTGCAGCCATGGATGCGGATGCCGGCGGCCAGCGCGCGCGCATGGGTGTCGAGCCCCTTGAAGGCCGGCAGCAGGGCAGGGTGGATATTGATCATGCGGCCCTGCCATTTCTGGACGAAGCCGGGGCTGAGGATGCGCATATAGCCGGCCAGCGCCACGATCTCGGCGTTGAAGGCCGTAAGGGCCGCGTCGATGGCGGCGTCATGCGCCTGCTTGCTGCCGTGGTCGGCACGTGAGACGACCTGCGTGGCGATGCCGCGCGCCCTGGCGATGCCGAGCCCGGCGGCATCCGCCTTATCGGAAATGACACCGACGATCTCGGCCGGGAACGACGGGTCGCTGGCCGCGGCAATCAGCGCGGTCATGTTGGAGCCGCGTCCCGAGATCAGGACAACGGTGCGTTTCCTCTGCGCGCTCATAGGCCGATCGAACCCCGATAGATGACGCCTGCGTCGCGGCGCGGCACGATGCGGCCGATCGGCGTCACCGTCTCGCCGGCTTCCTGTAGCACGGCCGCGACCTGCGCCGCCTGGCCGGACGCGACCGCCAGGATCATGCCGATGCCGCAATTGAAGGTGCGCATCATTTCTTCCGGCGCCACGCCGCCGGTCTTGGCCAGCCACGAAAACACGGGAGGAACGTCGATCGCCTCGAGGTCGAGCTCGGCCGAAAAATCCTTGGGCAGCACGCGGGGAATGTTTTCCGGGAAGCCGCCGCCGGTGATGTGGGCGAGCGCCTTGATACCATGCGTGTTGCGGATCGCCTTGAGAATCGACTTGACGTAGATGCGGGTCGGCTCGAGCAGTGCTTCGGCCAGAGTGGCCTCGTCGTTGAACGGTGCCGGATCGCTCCACGACAGGCCGCTGACGGCGACGATGCGGCGCACCAGCGAATAGCCGTTCGAGTGCAGGCCGGAGGAAGCCAGGCCCAGCAGCACGTCGCCTTCGACAATGTCATCGGTGGGCAGCAATTGGCCGCGTTCGGCGGCACCCACCGCAAAGCCGGCGAGGTCGTAGTCGTTGCCGTGATACATGCCGGGCATCTCGGCGGTCTCGCCGCCGATCAGCGCGCAGCCGGCCTGGCGGCAGCCCTCGGCAATGCCGCCGACGATCGCGGCACCCTGGTCGGGATCGAGCTTGCCGGTGGCGAAATAATCGAGGAAGAACAGCGGTTCGGCACCTTGCACGACGATGTCGTTGACGCACATGGCGACGAGGTCGATGCCGATCGTGTCGTGCTTGCCGGCATCGATGGCGATCTTGAGCTTGGTGCCGACGCCGTCATTGGCCGCCACCAGCACCGGATCGGTAAACCCGGCCGCCTTGAGGTCGAACAGGCCGCCGAAACCGCCGATCTCGCCATCGGCGCCCGGCCGGCGCGTCGCGCGCACCAGCGGCTTGATCTTCTCGACCATGAGATTGCCGGCATCGATATCGACACCGGCCTCGGCATAGGTGAGCCCGTTCTTGCGCTTGTTCACGTCGCGCTTGCTCATTTCTGGTGCCCGTTCAGCAATTTTCCTTGTCGCGGGCTCTTCGCATGAACGGTTTCTGTCCGCAAGGATAACGGCCATCTCGGCCTACAAAACCGTGGACAGCGCGCACGTACAGGCGCTCGTGATTGGCGAAAGCCAAGCTGAAGGCCGCTCCCGTGCGGGGAGATCGGCAGCTCCTCCCTTGTTGCCACCCGCCATCTTCATCATCTATCTCCGACCAAGAGGAGGTGCCAGGCATTTGACCATCCCCAACCTGATCACCATCCTGCGCCTTGTCCTGGTGCCGGCGGTGGTGCTGGCGATGCTGCAGGCGCGCTGGGACTGGGCTTTTGCCGGGTTCCTCGTCGCCGGCATTTCGGACGGCGTCGATGGCTTCATCGCCCGCCGTTTCAACCAGCAGTCCACGCTCGGCGCCTATCTCGATCCGATCGCCGACAAGCTGCTGCTGGTTTCGGTGTTCGTGGTCATGGGCCTCATCGGGCAATTGCCGCTGTGGCTGGTCGTCACCATGGTGTCGCGCGACGCGTTGATCGTCTGCGCGGTTTTGCTGTCCGCCGTCATGGCCCATCCGGTCGAGATGAAACCGCTTTTCGTGTCGAAGGCCAACACCGCCATCCAGATCGTGCTGGCGGCGGTTGTGCTGGGTGAACTTGCCCTGTCGGTTCATCTCGACCCGCTGAGGCCGGTTCTCATATTGCTGTCTGGGGTCTTGACCGTGGCTTCGGCCGCAGCCTATCTCGTGACTTGGCTGAGGCACATGAGCTGACATGACGAAGGCTCCACTCCGGACATCCGAGACAGAAGCGGCGGCGATCGAGGCCGCGGCCGCCGACATCGCCGCGTCCGCGACCTTTCGCCGCCAGATCTTCTTCTGGCTGGCCGGCGCCGCGCTGCTGGCGCTTTTCCTCTATGTCTTCAGCGCCATCCTGCTGCCCTTCGTCGCCGGCATGGTGCTTGCCTATTTCCTCGATCCCGTTGCCGACCGGCTGCAGCGGCTCGGCCTGTCGCGTTTCATGGCGACGGTGGTCATCCTCATCACCTTCCTCATCGTGCTGGTCCTGGCCTTTGTCATCCTCATTCCGGTTCTGGCCACGCAGATGGCCGATTTCGCCGGCAAATTGCCGGAATATCTGACCCGGCTGCAAAGCCTGATCACCTCGTTCGATCCGAAATGGCTGGAGCAGAAGTTCGGCGTCAACGCCAATAGCTTGCGCGACGGGCTGAATTCGCTGCTGACCTCCGGCTTCGGTTTTGTCACCACCGTCTTCACCTCGCTGTGGAGTTCCGGCATGGCGCTGGTTTCTGTGGTCAGCCTGTTCGTGGTGACACCGGTGGTCGCCTTCTACATGCTGCTCGACTGGGACCGCATGGTGGCGGTCATCGACGGCTGGGTGCCACGCGACAACGTCCAGACCGTGCGCGCCATCGCACGGGACATCAACACCGCCACGGCAGGCTTCGTGCGTGGCCAGGGCACGCTGTGCCTGGTGCTGGGCGCCATGTATGCCACCGGGCTGACGCTGACCGGACTGAACTTCGGCATCCTCATCGGCCTGTTCGCCGGGCTGATTTCCTTCATCCCCTATGTCGGCTCGCTGACCGGGCTGGTGCTGGCCGTCGGCGTCGCCTTCGTCCAGTTCTGGCCGGACTGGACGATGATCGTCGCGGTCGCGGTCGTGTTTTTCATCGGCCAGTTCATCGAGGGCAACATCCTGCAGCCGCGGCTGGTCGGCAAGAGCGTCGGCCTGCACCCGGTATGGCTGATGTTTTCGCTGTTTGCCTTCGGCGCGCTGTTCGGCTTCGTCGGCTTGTTGATCGCGGTGCCGGCTTCGGCCGCCGTCGCCGTGCTGGTGCGGTTCGCAATAGCCCGCTATCTCGAATCGCCGCTCTACAAGGGCCGCGGCGCGGCACCTGTGCCGCAGCTTCCGGCCGATCGCGGCGGCGGCCACCGCACGCAACCGCGTCGCTGAAGTGACTGCCCAGCCAACCGACCCGCCGCGCCAGTTGCCGCTCGACCTCGGCCATGGCACCGGCTATTCGCGTGACGAACTCGTCGTCTCCGGCACCAACAACCAGGCGGTTGCGCTGGTCGACCGCTGGCCGGACTGGCCATCGCCGGTGGTGGTGCTGGCCGGTCCCGCGGGTTCTGGCAAGACGCATCTGGCCTCGATCTGGCGCGCGCGTGCCAATGCGGCGGCGGTCGACGCCAGGCGCATCGGCGACAGCATCGCCAATCTCGGCGCGCGGCCGGCGCTGATCGACGATGTCGATACCGGGACGGTTGACGAACAAGGCCTGTTCCATCTGATCAATGCGGTGCGTGGTGCCGGCTCGCAACTGCTTCTGACGGCGCGCCGCTTTCCCTCGGCCTGGGGTGTTGGCCTGCCTGATCTTGCCTCGCGGCTGAAGGCGGCTGCGACAGTCGAAATTCATGAGCCCGACGATCTCTTGCTGGCAGGCGTCATCACAAAACTCTTCGCCGACCGTCAGATCGAGGTCGAACCGCATGTCGTGCAATATCTGGTCCGCCGGATCGAGCGCTCGCTGGCGACAGCGATGCGCGTGGTGGAGCGGCTCGACCGGACGGCGCTCGAACGCAAGACGCCGATCACCAGGGCGCTGGCAGCCGAAACCGTCAGCGCCATGGATGAAGGGCAGGGCGAGTTCGAGATCTAGCCTGAGAGGCCGGTCTCAGAGCCACATTCTGGCGAAATGACGGACCGCGAGATAGACGGCAGAGTGAGCGGCGATATAGCCGGCGGCGACCAGCACAAACATCCCGATACTGACACGCCAGGAGCGGGAGACCACGGCGCCCGGGGCCTGCCTCGCCTGTCTGCGGCTTTCACGGTTGTTCCACATCGCCAGTGCGGCGCAGGCAATTGCCCACGTCACCATGACCGGAACCGTTATGCCGGCATAGGCAAAGTAGGCCGGTCCGAAAAGCGACACCCAGGCATCGATTCCAAGCATCTGACCCCCCTGTTTGCCGAACCGCGGCGCCGGACACACGGCCGGAGCCGTAGCAAGTGAACCGTATGGCTGCGCCGGGCATTGGGCTGTGAGGGGATGGTCGGAGTGGAGAGATTCGAACTCCCGACCCTCTGGTCCCAAACCAGATGCGCTACCAGGCTGCGCTACACTCCGAACGGTCTGTTGCCTATTCATTTCGGTGGTGCATGGCAAGTGCAAAAACCTGCGAGAGCAAAAACCTTGCCGCCGTGCGCATTGCGCAGTAATGACGGGCGAAGGGTGGCGATGCTGCCTTGCACAACAACGAGGTGGCCATGTCCGCGCGCATTTTCAGCCCAGCCAAAACCGCGATGCAGTCCGGCAAGGCCAAGACCGGTTACTGGGTGCTGGAATTCGATCCCGAGTCGCGCAAGAAGATCGACCCGCTGATGGGCTATACGACGTCGGCAGACATGAGAAGCCAGATCAGGCTTAGCTTCGACACGCGCGAAGAGGCGGTCGCCTACGCCGAAAAGCAAGGGCTCGCTTTCCGCGTCGAAGAGCCGAAAGAGACCAAGCGCCGCCAGATTTCCTATGCGGAGAATTTCCGCTATGACCGCAGGACGCCCTGGACGCATTGAACGGCGCCCGGCGCCAGAATATCCAGCCGGCCCAACGGCCGGCCAGCGGTCCCGTAGCTCAGCTGGATAGAGCACCGGCCTTCTAAGCCGATGGTCACAGGTTCGAATCCTGTCGGGATCGCCAAAGCCTTTCGGTCCGTTCCGGACACATAGGTTACGGTTTATACCGGAGACACGGGCTTTCAGAGAGCGGTATCAGGTCTCGTGCGCTCAGACCGCCGCCGCCAGAAGCAGCGTTACCCCCAGGACCGTCGACGCATAGATCGTCGCTAGGAGCACGATCGGCCGAGGATACTCGGTGGGTGTTGCGAGGCTGGTTATGTCGGGACCCCGAAATGTTTCGGTGCCGGGCGACGGGACGTCGGCGGCGGTGGCAGCGTTGTCATTGCAAGCGCGCAGCACAGAAAGGCGCTGGGTTATATCCGCGGCGATCAGAGGATCGTCCGCCACCAATTTCGACCAGTCCGAAACAACGCCGATTTCATGTTGTGACATCGCGCGCCTCCCTTTTGCGGCCTAACAGCGATATCTAAATTATGTTCAACTAATAGTTTCGCGAGGCGGACCGCTCTTTGTCACTGCGGTCTTCTGATCGATGAAAACCACGCCCGCTGCCTCCAAGCCTCGACGGATGGCAGCCAGCTTGGCGGGACTGGGAATCCTTCGCCCGCTCTCAAAACTGCCAATCGTTCCTTCGCTGAGGCCGCACTTCGCGGCGAGTCGCACCTGCGACCACTTCAGGATCGCTCGTGCAGCTCTGCACTGCTGGGGTGTAAGGGGTTGGGTCCCTGAGACGGTGGCGCTTCGCTTGTTCACATCCTGACGGTCCTTCGCTTCGGCGGGACACGGCTTTGCACCAGGCCCGCCTTGTCCAGATCCACCGTGACCATTGGCCCGAGCGACACCGTGACCTTGTCGCCGTCGATCCGCGAAACGTCCCCGGGCAATTCCATCTGCTGGCCCCTGGTCAGCCTGGTTGCCGGATCAATGACCGAATGCGGAAGACCGGGGATCGACACGCTGACGCGGTCCTTCGTGACGCGCTTCAGCACCGTCGCCATGACCGCCACCTCGTCGCCGACTTTATTGCCATGCTCTGATTCTGGGGCGGCATCTGCCGGCGTCAAGGATTAGCTGCGTCTGATATAGAAAAGTCCGCGGGCGTGGCTCGGCGCCAGCGTATTATTTCGTTACTCGGCCTTTTCGGAACCTTCCCGCGCACGGCGCGTTCGGCCCGCTGTATTCGCGGACCCTCATATAAAAGTGGACAGGCGGGAGGCAAACAAGGGTGGGGAGGAGTGTTGCCATGTCGAAGCGAGAAATAGGGATATCTTCGGCCCTCGATCGGCGCATTGCCGACCTCAGGGCCAGGATGCAGGACGCCCGGATCACGGAATACGAAATGAAGACCTTTCAAAAAGTGGCTTCAACCATGGGAGGCGACGGAGGCTCCCTGCGTCTCGATGCCGACGACCTGATCGCGGCATCCTTTGTCGTCGATGCGCTGGGTGAACCGACGCTCAACTGAGACGGGCGATCTGGCTTCGCGCGCCGTTTTGCCCTTGCCCGGCCGGCAATTGGCCCACGCCTTCACACTTTGAAACAGGATGGCTGCTTTCCAGCGGCCGTCCTGTGGCGTCTGCCCAAGCGTCTGTCGCAAGTCATAGGCAGGGGCTGGTTGGCCGGTGGATTTGATTCCGCCGCCGACATCGAATTGGAGGGAAAGTCTTATCAATTTGTTTGGGTTGGTGCGTCATAGTAGCGACGGCTAACGGAGTTGAACGCGATGAAGCTCGATCTGTCGCCGACGAGCTGGGGCAGGGTGATCGCTGTCACGGCAGTCGGTACGGCATTCTTCATTGCCGTGGCGTTCTTCGTCGATTCCTTCAATTTTCCCTATCTTTCGCCCGAGGCCGTGTGGCGGGCGCAGATGACCGACCTGATGCTGCCTTTGGTGCTGGGCGGCTCGTTTCTGTTTTTCCTGATGTGGAAGATTCGCCAGCTGGCCATCGCGCAGCGCGATCTCAGCGTCATCGCCGCGACCGACAGCCTGACGGCGGTGCTGAACCGTGGCGCCTTCTCGATGCTGGTCGAAGCCTATCTCGAGCAGACCCGCAAGCAGGAGCAGACCCGTTCGGGGGCGTTGCTGATCATCGACGCCGACCACTTCAAGTCGATCAATGACCGCCTGGGCCACGATTGCGGCGATCAGGCGCTCAAACTGATAGCGCAGGCGATCAAGGGGCAACTGCGTGGCAGCGATATCGTCGGCCGCATCGGCGGCGAAGAATTCGGCGTGTTTCTGCCCGGCGTGGATCCCTCGCAATCCTGGGTGGTTGCCGAAAGCATCCGCCGGCGTATCAGGGAGATGGAATTCTCACCCGGCGGCAGGCCTTGTCCGCTTTCCGTCAGCATCGGCGGCACAAGCTTTACCGGCCCGATCACATATGAGGAAATCTTCTCCGCTGCCGACAGAAGGCTTTACACGGCCAAGTCGAACGGACGCGATCAAGTCAGCTTCGATCCGGCCGGAACGTCTCCGGCGCCTGCGCCCGGCGTCGCCACCGTGCATTGACGGGCGAAACTTGCAGAAGGCTGATCGGGAAGCTCTCGAAACAGACGCTCCTTCTATGTTTCCAAATACTTATAATCAGCCGCAAGGAATCCGATCCTTACGGACAGCATGCCGGCTCGATGGGCCATGGACTGCAACCGCTTGCCGGTATACTCCCCCCGCGTTGGCGATGTTTCGTTGTCGGCAGAAACGGTTTTGACTCTGAGTTTCCAAGCGTTCCGGCCGACAGCGATCATAATTTTTGATGCTGGCGAACATATGCGGAAACGGTCAGGTAAACACAGCTATTATGATCCATTTGTTCAACGGCTTTCAGGACCCCTTCGGTGGCAGTGACCTTGAAGCTCTGGAACTGTACCGGCTGTTGAGTGTCGATTCCGAGGTGCATCTGTGGGCAACCTCCTCCAGCGTGTCCGGCGAGTTGATGCGGAATTTCCCGATTCGCCGCGTCTCGCTGTCGAAGTGGGATGTACCGAATGGCGGTACCTACGTCTTTCTCGGCTCTCATTGGCGCAACAAGATATGGCCTTACCTGATCCCGCGGCCGCGCCGGCTGATCTATGTCTTCAATACCTTTCACCCGAAAATCATCTCGCTGACGAGACGCATGCCCCGCATGCTGAACTGGCCCGACGCCGAACTGGTGCTGATTTCCGATTTTCAGAGACGGATGCTCCAAGTCGATGGCACCGTGCATCCGTCTCCGATCGATATCGAACGTTTTTCACCACGGCGTCTGGGTTCGGATCGTCCCTTCACCGTCGGACGCTTGAGCCGCGATGGGCCGGGCAAACATCATCCCGATGACATACCCCTCTACGAGACATTGCTGGCCGAAGGTACTGCCTTGCGGATTCAGGGAGGGATAGGGCTCAAGGACAGCCTCATGCCGCATCCGCAACTCGAACTGTTCCCACCCGGCCAATTTTCCGCCGAAGAGTTTCTGCAGACGCTCGACGTGTTTTATTATCGCACCGGTTGGCATATGGAAACCTTCGGTCGCGTGGTGTTCGAGGCGATGGCCTGCGGGTTGCCCGTGGTCTGCCATTCATATGGCGGTTATTCCGACCATATCAGGCATGGCGAAAACGGTTTCTTGTTCGAAACGACGCAGCAGGCGGCGCGCATCCTCGCCGATCTCAAAGCCGACCCGGCGCTGCGGGCGGCAGTGGGCCTCAAGGCACGACAGACCGTCGAGCAGATCTATTCTTCCCAAGCTTTGCGACAGAGGCTGGATTTCTACCTGCGCTAGCTGCACGTCATCCCTTGGGCCATGGGACATCCTTGGCGCAACAACATGCCCGCTGTCATCGATCTCGACATCGCGCTAAAGCAGGCACGCAAAGCGGACGAATGGGGCCGACAGCCAGCGGCGTGCCACAGACTGGGCAGGACTTCTTATCGATGACATTGATGGGCGCGGCGGCACTGCTGATCCTGATCCTGACTTACGCCGGTGTCGCCATTGGCCGCATCCCCGGCCTGCGCCTCGACCGGGCAGGGATCGCGCTTCTCGGCGGGGCCGCGATGATCGCCATCGGCGCGCTCAGCATGGAGGATGCGTACCGGGCGATCAATTTCGACACCATCACGCTTCTGCTCGGCATGATGATCGTGGTGGCGCATTTAAAAGTGTCGGGCGCCTTTCGTGGCCTTGGCGCCGTCGCCATCGAGCACGCGCATGCGCCCTTCATGCTCTTGGTGATGGTGACGCTGCTGACCGGCGTGTTGTCGGCCTTCCTGGTCAACGACGCCATCTGTCTCGTCATGGCGCCGATCGTCGTCCACGTCACCCGTGTGATCAAGCGCAACCCGATCCCCTATCTGATCGCCACCGCCACCGCGTCGAATTGCGGCAGCGTCGCAACCATCACCGGCAATCCCCAAAACATGGTCATCGGCGCGCTGTCGGGCATTTCCTATCCGGCCTTTTCGGCAGCGCTGGCTCCGGTCGCTTTGTTCGGCCTCGTCGCGGTCGTTGTCATCATCCGCATTGTCTTCCGGGCCGAATTCGCCCGCACCGTCCAATTGACGCCCGAGGTCTCGCGGGGCCGCATGCACAAGGGGCAGGTGCTGAAGGCGGTGGTGGTCTGCATCGGGCTGGCAATTGCCTTCTTCGCCGGCGTGCCCGTCGCCAAGGCCGCACTCATCGGCGGCGCCATCCTCTTGCTTACCCGGGCCATTAAGCCGGAGCGCATCTACCGCGAGATCGACGGTCCGCTGCTGTTCATGTTCGCCGGTCTGTTCGTTGTCGTCGCCGGCGCCGAAAAGACGCTTCTTTCGCCCGACATGATCGCTTCGGCCAGGAATCTCGGGCTGGACGACGTCTGGCGCTTGTCCGGCTTCACCGCGGTGCTTTCCAACATCATGAGCAATGTTCCGGCCGTGCTGGCGCTGCGGCCCTTCATACCCGGCCTCGAAAACCCCGAGCGCGCCTGGCTGGTCGTCGCCATGAGCTCGACGCTGGCCGGCAATTTCACGCTGCTGGGTTCGGTCGCCAACCTGATCGTCGCCGAACAGGCACGCGCCGCCGGCACGACGCTGTCGTTCGGCGCTTTTTTCAAGGTCGGCTTGCCTTTGACGCTGATAACGCTGGCCGCCGGCACCGCATGGCTGGCTTTCGGTTTCTAATGCATGTCGTTGCCCCAAAAGTGGCCCCGGTTTTAGGGCAACGACATGCATAAAACCAAAGGCTTAAAGCGCGTCGCGCTTTAGACCTGGCTGCCTGAAAGTCGCGCCCGCACCAGCGTCGCCGCGGCGCGTCCGGCCGCTTCGATGTAATCGGGGTTGCGGTGGATCAGCATGATCGAAAAGCAGCCGTCGATCAAAAGCACGATCTCGCGCCCCAGGGTTTGCGGCTCCGCGACGCCATGGTCCGACAGGGCGCCGGCCAGCCATGTTTCGAAATTCAGCTTGTGCCGCGCGCCCACCTTGACCGCCGGATGTCCGGGCATCGAGGCGAGTTCGGCGGCCGTGCGCAGGAAGCCGCATCCTTTCCATTTCGGGTGGCGAGCGGACCTCGCCAGATTGGTGAAGATCGCCTCGACCTTGCGATCCGCGCCGCCTTCGGCAGCCTCGAACCAGCCGGCCATCCGCTTCAGATTGGGTTGGTCGCGGCCGTCGAGATAGGCGGCGATCAGGTCGTCCTTGCTCTTGAAATGGTAGTAGAGCGTGCGCTTGGTGAGACCCGCTTCCTCGGCAACGGCATCGACGCTGACACGACCGATTCCTTCTGCATAGAAGAGCCTGGTCGCGGCATCGACAATGCGTTTGCGGGTAGGGCTCTGCGTGTCGGGCATAAGCCTATGTATACCGACTAGTGAATATACACAAGCGACAAAGGGCATAGTCTTCCTTCCATCAGCATGATGGAGAAGGAAGAGCCAAATGACAGATCTTGTCCTTAGCGAAACCCGGGATGGGATTGCCATCCTCACCCTCAACCGGCCGGAGAAACTCAACGCGCTGAACTATGCCCTGATCGATCGCCTGCTTGCGGTCCTTGACGACATTGAAGTCGATGACAGCGTTCGTGCGGTCATTCTGACCGGAGCAGGGGAGCGGGCGTTTTCGGCGGGGGGCGACATTCACGAGTTCTCGGCCAGCGTGGCGCTTGGCGTCGGTGTCGCGATGCGGGATTTCGTCATGCGCGGGCAGCGGCTGACGGCGAGGCTGGAAGCCTACCGCAAGCCCATCATCGCCGCCGTCAACGGCATTGCCTTTGGTGGCGGCTGCGAAATCACCGAGGCCGTACCGCTTGCTATCGCCAGTGACCGCGCTTTGTTCGCCAAGCCGGAAATCAACCTCGCAATGCCGCCGACCTTTGGTGGAACCCAGCGCTTGCCGAGGCTCGCGGGGCGCAAGCGGGCGCTCGAACTGCTGTTGACCGGCGACTGGTTTGCGCCGCCGCGGGCGCTTGAACTGGGTCTCGTCAACGAGGTTGTCCCGCATGCCGAGTTGATGCCGGCGGCATTTGATCTGGCCAGGCGTATCCTGCGGCACTCCGATCTGGCGATTGCCGGCATCCTCACGGCAGTGGCGCGCGGCCTCAACCAGAGCATCGCCGAAGGTTTGCTGGTCGAGGCCGAGCAGTTTGCGCGCATGGCCCCGACCGCTGATCTGCGCGAAGGGCTGAATGCCTGGATTGCACGCCGCGAGCCGGGCTATGACGGCTCGTGGACACATATCGCGCGTCCCGACGAGGCCAGGCGAGCCTGAAGCGGGTCGCTTGAATTCCTCAGGCGACCCGCTTCAGGTCTTTGTTTTTATGCGTGTCGTTCTCCCAAAACCGAGGTCACTTTTGGGCGACATGCACTCGTCGGAGCTGGATCAGGGCGCCACCACCAAACGGCCCTTCATGTTGGGGTGAAAGCGGCAGAAGTAGTCGACCGGTCCCGCCGTCTTCAAAGTCAGGCTTGCGGATTTCTTCGGCGGGATCATCACTTCCCAGCCGCCTTTCACGGTTGCCGTGTGGGCGAACACATCCTTGTTCACCCACTCGATCGTGTCGCCGACCTTTGCCTCGACGGTGGCCGGAGAGAACACCAGCCTGTCGATGGTGACCTGGATGGTTTCGGCTTGCGCCGGCACGATCCCGACGGCGAGCGTCAACGCAATCCACAGATGGTGGTTCTGCATGCTCCCGGTCCTTACTTGAGCATGCCGGCGACGTGTTCGGCGTGCTGCTCATGGCCCTGGAATATCTTCAAGCCGGTTTCCAGCAGGCTTTTCAGCTCGGCATTCTGCGCCGACGGGATCAAAAGGGTTTCGAGCGCGCCGTTGACCTGCTTGTGATAGGCGACCTCATTGTCGACATAGGCCTTGTCGAAGGCAGCGCCGTGGAGTTTGGCGAGCTTGGCCCGCTCCTCCGTCGCAGCTTTGGTCAGCGCCTTGCTGGTGGGGTTGTCTTCCGGGGTGACCTTGAGCTTCTTGACCAGGTCGAGCGCCTGAACATTTACAGCCTCGTGATCGCGGACCATGTCCTTGGCGAAATCGACAACCTCCTTGTTCTTCGATTTGTCGATGGCCAGCTTGGCCGCTTCGATGTCGATGACCCCGGCCGTGTAGGCGATATGGGCGATCTGCGGATCGGTCGGCTTGTCGGCGGCTTGTGCGAACGGCGCGGTGCCGAGCAGCAGCAGGGCGGCGAGCGCAGCAGTGTGTCGGATAGACATGGCATCTCCTTCGCCAGGACGCTGAAATCGTCCCGGACAGTGTTTTTCGGTTGACGGTCATTGGATGCTGGTCAGCGGCAAACGTTCCCGCTGAAATGAACTGAAATCCGCTGAGGCTCAGCTTTCCAGCCCGAGCCGTCGCATCACGGCGCTGGTCAGTCGTTCGCAACGCCGGCCGGCGAAGGGGAAGGCGTCGAGCAGCACCGGCCCGATCTGGTCGTCCAGCGCCTTGCGGACAAGGGCGCGGGCGCGGTGTAGCCTTGTCTTGACGGTTTGCGGCCGCACGCCGAGGAGGTCGGCGGTCTCTTCGATGCTCAGCCCCTCGATCACCCGCGCCACGAACACCGTCCGGTAGACGTCGGGAAGGCTGTCGGTGGCCTGTTCGACCAGTTGGAGGATCTGCCGTTGCGCCATTGTCCGTTCCGGATCGTCGCTGGGATTGAGGGGAAACCGGATGATCTCGGCTTGCGGATTTTCCGGCAGCGCCACCGTTTTGCGTCTTTTGCGCAGCCGGCCGAGCGCCTCGTTGATGACGATGCGCGATAGCCATGTGGCGAGCGAGGAGTCGCCGCGAAACGCATCGAGATGGGCGAAGGCCTTGACGTATGCCTCCTGCACGATGTCCTCGGCCTCGCTGTCATTGCGCACGACGCCGCGCGCGATCCGGTAAAGCCGCTGATTGTGTGTCTTGATGATGGTGCGGAAGGCGTCGCCGTCGCGCGCCAGCGCGCGGTGCACAAGCTGCATCTCGCCTGGCACAGCGGAAGGCACGGCCGTCAACACAGCAGGCATGGCAAGTTTCCTCAACCCAATCTCCGAACCAGGATCTCGATTGGGAGATTGGACGCTGTCGCCGGCAAAAGGTTCCCGAAGATTTTCTGCCGGGTCCGGCGGCCGCTACACTACAGTGCGAGCGAAGGCTTGTCAGGCAGCCTGCAGGCGCGCCGTGGCCGCCAACAGATCGGTCTGGGTGATCAGCCCGAGAATCCGCTTGTCGTCGTCGACGATGATGACCGCATGGCTGCGGCCGTCGGTGAGGACGGGCAGCAGACCCATGGCGGCGACGCCGGCGGCGGCTGTTGCCGCGGGCGTTAAGACGGATCCAACCGTCCCCGAGGCCTGGGTGAGTTCGCGCAACCCCACCGTGCCTGCCAGCCTGGCTTCCGCATTGACGACCGGCAAGGTGCGGATGTTGTGGTCAAGCAGCAATTGGCGCGCCGCGTCGGTGGAGGTGTGAGCATCGACCGAGATCACATCGCGCGACATGATGTCCTCGCACAGAAGGGTCTTGTGCGCGCGCACCATCGCCTGCAATTCGACCTGCCGCAGCAGCCGGTCGAGATCGTTGCGATCGATATCGAACGTCTCGTCGAGTGCGCCAAGCGCGGCATCGATGTCTTCCGACCGAAAGCCCACGCGCAGCTGCGCCGGCAGATCGCCGGTGCCGTGGCTGTTTGCCGGCGCCGCAACCGGCACATGCGGATAATTGCGCCGGGCCAGCCTGTGGAAGCCGTAGCCGAGCGCCACCAGCAGGATCGAGTTCAGCGCCACCGGCACGAATGGAAACAGGAAGCCGGCGCTGATCACGGCAGGCCCTCCCAGCACCGCGGTCAGCGCGGCCGCTCCGCCCGGCGGATGCAGGCAGCGCGTGAACGACATGGCGGCGATGGCCAGTGCCACCGCGATGCCGCTGGCAAGGGCGGTTTCGTGGATGAAATGCGCCACGATCACGCCGACCAGTGCCGATATCGTGTTGCCGCCGATGATCGACCATGGCTGTGCCAGCGGACTGGCGGGCACGGCGAACAGCAGCACCGCCGACGCCCCCATCGGCGCCACCAGCAGCGGCACGTGCGGGCCGTTGCCGAGCACAAGGCTGGCGATCACACCGGTGAGTGCAATGCCGATCGTCGCGCCGATACAGGCGACGAGACGCTCGCGCAGCGTCGCGCCGGCAAGAATGGGAACAAAAAGGCGGAAAGCCATGAGGTCGAAAACTCTGCCGATATTCCAGGGGAAGTCGAAAATGTGCTGATCGCACCGCAATGACGCGGCATCGCTGAATTTGAAAGCCAAACTGATCCGGGAAACTGCAATTTGAGGGAATAGAATTCCGCTACGCAGCCGCTGCTGCGGTCAGGCCGCGCGAAATGTCGGCCTTCAGGTCGTCGACGTCCTCGAGGCCGATCTGCAGGCGGATCAATGGACCCTCATAGGGGGCCTTCGCGACAACGCGGTCGCCGAGCCAGACCGGCACGGCAAGGCTCTCATAGCCGCCCCAGGAATAGCCGAGGCCGAAGATTTGCAGCGCGTCGAGAAAGGCGTGCTGCTGCTTTTGTCCGCCGCCGGCAAGCACGATGGAAAAGATGCCGCTCGATCCGGAGAAGTCCCGCTTCCACAGTTCGTGGTCCGGGTGGCTGGGCAGGGCCGGGTGGAGCACGCGCGCCACGCCCTTCTGGCCTTCGAGCCAGGAGGCGATGGCAAGCGTGCTGCGCTGATGGTGTTCGAGGCGCACGCCCATGCTGCGCAGGCCGCGCAGCACCTGGTAGACGTCGTCGGGCCCGGCGCAGCAGCCAAGCGTGCAGAAGCTTTCATAAAGATGCGTCCAGCAGCTCTCATTGGCCGACACCGTGCCAAGCAGCACGTCGGAATGGCCGGCCGGGTATTTGGTCGCCGCATGGATCGAGATGTCGACACCGTGGTCGAGGGGGCGGAAATACAGTGGCGTCGCCCAGGTATTGTCCATCATGACGATGGCGCCCGCGGCGTGCGCCGCCTTGGCGATGGCTGGGATGTCCTGCACCTCGAAGGTGTTGGAGGCCGGTGATTCCGTGAACACCACCTTGGTGTTGGGCTTGATCAACGCCGCGATGCCGGCGCCGACATGGGGGGCGTAGTACTCGACCTCGACGCCCAGCCGCTTCAGCATCGTGTCGGCGAAGTTGCGGGTCGGATGATAGACGGTATCGACGATCAGC
>NZ_RZRO01000238.1:0-221 GCF_003997975.1 Mesorhizobium sp. M7A.F.Ca.US.005.03.1.1 | reverse complement strand
CGAACCCGACGGTTGACGCGCTCAATGTCGGCGGCAGTCTGACCGACAGCTTCACCTACACGGTGAGCGACGGCCAGGGCGGGACCTCCTCGACGACGCTGACCATCACCATCCACGGCACCGACGATGCGCCGGTTGCGGTCGCCGACACCGGGTCCGCGAACGAGGCCGGCATCACGCCGGCCACGGCGGCGACCGGCAACGTTCTGGCCAACGACACC
>NZ_RZRO01000237.1:0-223 GCF_003997975.1 Mesorhizobium sp. M7A.F.Ca.US.005.03.1.1 | reverse complement strand
GACCTCCCGGCGCGCCCGGCGCGGAGGGACCTGGCGGACCTGCTGGGCCTGTCGGACTGCCCGGATCGGACGGGACACCTGGAGCGCCCGGCGATACCGGCGCGTCTGGACCTCCCGGCGCGCCCGGCGCGGAGGGACCTGGCGGACCTGCTGGGCCTGTCGGACTGCCCGGATCGGACGGGACACCTGGAGCGCCCGGCGATACCGGCGCGTCTGGACCTCC
>NZ_RZRO01000236.1:0-334 GCF_003997975.1 Mesorhizobium sp. M7A.F.Ca.US.005.03.1.1 | reverse complement strand
CCAGTTGCTCCGGTATCACCGGTCGAGCCGGTTGCTCCAGTAGAGCCTGTTGCTCCAGTCGATCCGGTCGAACCTGTTGCCCCAGTAGAGCCGGTCGAACCTGTCGATCCGGTCGAGCCAGTTGCTCCGGTATCACCGGTTGCACCTGTGGCGCCGGTCGAACCGGTCGCTCCAGTCGAACCTGTTGCTCCAGTCGAACCTGTCGAGCCAGTTGCTCCGGTATCACCGGTCGAGCCGGTTGCTCCAGTAGAGCCTGTTGCTCCAGTCGATCCGGTCGAACCTGTTGCCCCAGTAGAGCCGGTCGAACCTGTCGATCCGGTCGAGCCAGTTGCTC
>NZ_RZRO01000235.1:0-336 GCF_003997975.1 Mesorhizobium sp. M7A.F.Ca.US.005.03.1.1 | reverse complement strand
CGTCGTGCGCTGCAGGCTCCGGCCCGCCAGATCGCGGCCAACGCCGGTGCGGAAGCATCGATCGTTGCCGGCAAGATCCTTGAGAACAAGGGCGCGACCTTCGGCTACAACGCCCAGACCGGCGACTATGGCGACATGATCGCCATGGGTATCGTCGATCCGGTCAAGGTTGTCCGCACCGCTCTCCAGGACGCGGCCTCGGTCGCCGGCCTGCTCGTCACCACCGAAGCCATGATCGCGGAGGCTCCGAAGAAGGAGTCGGCTGGCGGCGGCATGCCTGGCGGCATGGGCGGCGGCGGCATGGGCGGCATGGGCGGCATGGATTTCTAATCCAGC
>NZ_RZRO01000234.1:0-337 GCF_003997975.1 Mesorhizobium sp. M7A.F.Ca.US.005.03.1.1 | reverse complement strand
GGCTTGCTGAGAATTTTGATGTCGCGAGTCCCCGGGAGTTCGGCGTAGCCCGTTGCTATAATGACGGGTACGTTCGGCCACTGGACTTTGATCGTATTCGATAGCTGCAGGCCCGTCATCTTCGGCATAGCATGATCCGTTATGACGAGGTCGAACGGCTGCTCCTCCAGCAACCTGAGGGCTGCCGCCGCAGAATGCGCCTCCGCGACAGTATGGCCGAGATCCTCGAGCATTGCCGCGGTATTCAAAAGGACCAGCGCATCGTCATCCACTGCCAGAATCCGCAGCGACGCCGTCTCAATGGCTTCCTCGGCAAGAACATCCGGCCCGCGCGCGA
>NZ_RZRO01000233.1:0-360 GCF_003997975.1 Mesorhizobium sp. M7A.F.Ca.US.005.03.1.1 | reverse complement strand
CCTCGACCTCAACGGTCTGATCAACGTGGTGGCAACGGTGACGGTGACGGACGGCGACGCCGACGTCGTGTCGCAGCAAAGCACGAGTTCGGGGCTGTCGCTGATCTTCGACGACACCGATCCGACGCTTTCGATCACGGCGGCAGTGACGGTTGGTCCCGCCGAGGTGGTCGAGGCCAGCGGGGCTGGCGGGCAGAGCCAGGCGACGATCACGCCGCCGACCTTCGACGCCGGCGCGGTCGACGGCTACACGACAGATGTGGGCTACGCGCTGGCTCTGGCCGGCGCGGCGGCGACCGGGCTGGTGACGACGGACGGCAACCATGCCATCACGCTGGTGGTCGACTCGGCCACCCAGGT
>NZ_RZRO01000232.1:0-397 GCF_003997975.1 Mesorhizobium sp. M7A.F.Ca.US.005.03.1.1 | reverse complement strand
ATGGTATCCAGCATCAGCCTGTCGAAACGCGACCGCCTCGCCTCGGCCGTCCTGATTGCTGCGGTCGTGCTGTTCTCCTGCGTCATGGCCTACGCGACCGACTTGCCGGCGCTGACCGGCCGTGTCATCGACAATGCCGGCATCATCGACGCCGCGACCAAGACGGCGCTGACGCGGAAGCTCGCCGACTTCGAGACGAAAGGTTCCGACCAGATCGTCGTCGCGACGATTCCCAGCCTCGATGGCGAGGAGATCGAGCCCTACGCCAATCGGCTGTTCCGCTTCTGGAAACTTGGCCAGGCGGGCGAGAACAATGGCGTGCTGCTGCTGGTTGCCCCGAACGACCGCAAGATGCGCATCGAGGTCGGTTATGGGCTGGAAGGCACGCTGACCGACC
>NZ_RZRO01000231.1:0-426 GCF_003997975.1 Mesorhizobium sp. M7A.F.Ca.US.005.03.1.1 | reverse complement strand
GAGATAGTTGCGTGTCTGGCAGGTCCTTTTGCAGAATCCGCATTCGAAGGCTATCTGGACCCGCGCGATATGGCGATGAATGCGTCCGATGGGAATGAGGGGAGCAGCGACTACGCGGATGCCAAGCGAATCTATGGTGAGTTGCGGTTCCTGATGCCGCGCCGCCCCGATTGGGGGCGGATCGAAGATTGCACGGCCCGGCTAGTACTCGATCACTGGTCGGCCATCGAAGCATTGGCCGCGCATTTGCTGGTCAAGCATGCTCTCCAATTCGATGAGGCTCTGACGATTGTTGCGCCGCATCTTCCGCCCATGCCAGCAGCTACGCCGCCAGAGCGTCATCCGCAGCCTGCTTGATCAGCCATTCGATGTGATTTGACCACATCTGCAACACCTCGCGCTTCTCCTTGACGTTGCTATAGAGAT